>CAYMMQ010000067.1:0-12292 GCA_964391585.1 uncultured Ectothiorhodospiraceae bacterium | reverse complement strand
TAGTAAGCCTTGCATTTTCTGGGAGTAATGACATTTCTAACTTGTGGCCACAACACAAGTCTATTTCAAGTGCTAAGTATGAGGGTCAATTATATAGACTTTTAAAGGCTGGCGAGATTACAAGGAATGAAGCTGTTAATTTAATCTTGAAATTTAAGTATGGGAAGTGACGGGTTTTAAACAGGGAAAATAATGAAAAAAATATCTAAACAAGAATTAAAACAAATATTAGAAGACCATAGAGAATGGTTAAATAATCCAACTACTGGTAAAAAGGCTAATTTACATGGAGCTGATTTACGTTGTGCTAATTTACATGGAACTGATTTACGTTTTGCTAATTTACGTTGTGCTAATTTACGTTGTGCTAATTTACATGGTGCTAATTTACGTGATGCTAATTTACGTGATGCTAATTTAAGTGATGCTATTTTACATGGAACTGATTTACGCTGTGCTAATTTGATTGGGGCTAATTTAAGTGGGGCTAATTTACATGGAACTGATTTATTAACTTTCCAATACCAAAAACACCGTGCCTACTGCACAGGCGAAAGATTAATAATCGGTTGTAAAGATAAATCACTTGCAGAGTGGTCAACTGAATTTGAAACTATCGGAAAAAAACATGATTATAGTGAATTACAAATTTCAATGTATGGAAAGTTTATTGAAATGTGTATAGAACATGCAGCGACCAACGAAACATGAGGGATTTATATTAACATTTAAGTATGGGAAGTAATGAGTTTTTAACATAGGGATCGATATGAAATATAAAAGAAATTTTATAGCTATTGATTGTATAAAAGTAATAGTTGTTAAACGCGGCAAGACTGAAATTAACCTTGATGAAAAATCTTTTGCATAAGGAGTTATCTTGTTACAAGAAATCTTTTTCTGGAGCTTTATTGTTTTCCTTTTGTTCTTTGCCCTCTTTTTCCCTTTTACACCTCTTTACTGGTAATGCATCCATTAGTATCTTTTTACATAACGTTTTGGCATTTTTCTTTCTAAACGAAATCCATTTATCATAAAGATCATCAAGCCTCTCAGCGCTATCAACGACACAGGCAAAGCAATTTTTAGCTATCTTTTTCACAAGAAAGCTTCTTTGATTATCCCTTAAGGTTGAAAGACGTCCTTTTGCTTTAAACTCGACATACACAGCTAATCCATCAGCCGTGTTGCCGAAAGAATCAACCACACCCGATTTTACTCGTTGATTAATCCAACCGCCCGTTTTTGAATCGTAAGTAGACGCTTCAACGACGTCCATAGAAAACCCCTGAGATTTCATCCAAGCCATACACGCTGCTTCAACATCTTTTTCAGGCTTACCACGCTTAGGCTTACGTTTTGTAGGCTTAGACATTGCCCTCTCGCTGTGTCTTAATAGTGCTTGCATTACTGAGTTTTTTACATCTGTCATCGCTGAACTTATAAGGTATTCTAACTGTTTTGTACCCGTCTACTATATTATTAATTAATTTAATGCCGCTAAGATGATTTTGACCTATAAATTCACAGATTAATTCAAAATCTTTGCTTTGCGCATAAAGACAAAATTCATCTAATTGTCTTTTATACCCTGCACATTTTCCATTCATTGAAACTCTCATTGACTCCCTAATACTTTGTATTTCTGCTATTAGATCAAGAAAAACTGCAGTCCACAGTCTTCTCTCGGCATCAGTGTCAATCATAGTGTAATTAGAACAATACAATAGAATAAAAACAACTAGCTTTGTGTCTAGTTGTGAAATTCTTACAAAGTCTGTTATGATTTAATAGTGAAAAAATATAAATCAATTCTTATACTGTCTGATTTACACTTTCCATTTCACAATATAGATATTTTTTCGTTTTATTCTAGATTGAAACGTGAAATAAAACCAGATTTGGTCATTAGTGTAGGAGATGAAATCGACGGGCATGCATGGAGTTTTCACCAATCTGAAACCGATGCAATGGGACCTGATAATGAATTTAATGAGGCTTTAAAATGCATGAAAAAGCTTTATAAAATATTCCCAGAAATGCATGTCTTGCATTCAAACCATGGCAGTTTACATCATAGGAAAGCAAAGGCTGGTTCTATACCATCAGCATTTATAAAGTCTTATAGAGATGCTTTTCAGGCACCCAAGGATTATCATTGGCATTCTATATTCAAGCCATACATGTCTAATGGGGAACAAGTTTATTTTCATCACGGCATGGGATCAAACGCATACAATAATGCCGTTGATTTAGGCATGTCAATGGTACAAGGCCATCATCACGGGAAACTTGAGGCGGTACAAAAGTTTTGTCCACTTAAAGGCCAGAGCTTATTTGGCATGACAGTGGGTTGTAGTATCGATCCTAAAGCCTATGCATTTAGATATGGTCATGAGGCTTCTAAGAAACCGAAAATAGGTTGTGGCTTAATACTAAACTCAAGTCCGATAATTGTGCCTATGATATTAAACAAATCAGGACGATGGAAAGGGATATTTAAATGAAAAACCATAAATTTATTTTTGGTCAAAAAGTATTATATAAACTAAGAGATTTTGTTAAAGAACAAATACATGTTTGCGGCTTATATGACTCTGAAAATAAAACTATATTCATAGAAAAAAACCTCAAAGGAAACGAACTAAAACACACAATATTACATGAAGAGATACATGCTATATTTGATCGTTGTGGGTTAAATCAGACTCAACACACGCAAGACTTGCAAGAAATGATATGCGAAAACGTAGCAAGGTTTATTCTAGAAAACTACAATATAACTGATAAGAAATAAATTAAATAGCCCTTGCAACTAATGACATATTTGTAATCCTATAGTCTACAGCAGAAAAACCTCCATGTTTTGCCTGTACTGAATATGTAACGCTTGACGTCCCTGCTGCTGTGTCTGTATAAAATAAGTTTGTATCAAGGTGGTCTAAGCTTCTATTTATTAATATTTCAAAAATAACAGTCGAATTTCTAAGTATTCTCATGAAGAAACCATCAGTATTATTTTGAATGCCATGTATGCTTCCTGACCCATCAGACTCTAAAGATATCAATACTCTCCCAAAAGTTGGAGTTATTGTTGCAGTTAGATTTGTTACGGTTGCGTATGTTATATTGGTTCCAATAAATCCGCCACTAGATGCCGACTTCACTATAGGTAATGCCTCTAAAGCTGAAACCCTAGCATTAGTTAATGTCTTTTGATTTTCTAGATAATTTTCATTTGAGCCAACCTTATTAAGTAAAGCCTCAGTAATCGGAGTATCACTTGCTACTTCTATATCATTAACCGCTACAAAACTCGTGTTTGGTAAATCTGCCATTTATCCCTCCTATAACATTTGATACTGAATGCCACCATCTGCGAAAACTGTATTACTCATAAATGCATAAATTAACTTAACATTAGATGTTTGATTAGCATAAACGTCAAGCTCCATTAAATAAGTTGAGTTGCTAGGTGGCGTAAAACTTAATGCTGTGCCTAGTGTAATAAGATTGCCAACAATACTAGATATAGTGGACACTTCGCTAATCGAATGATCTGCATTTCTAATTATTACAGAAGCACCTACATAGTTTTTCCACTTCTTATATTCATTAGCACCATATTTATCTGTATTAAATGATGCCTCTATATTAAACTGTGTTGTTGATATACCTGTTTTTATGTAACTAGATGGGCTTATTAATCCATATCTAGTGTCATTTGAAAAGTTTGTATCAACTACGCTTAAGTTTATGTTTCCATTACGCATGTCTAAAGACTTGTTATCAATCTGCATAAGCCTTGGCTCTCCGGCCCTAGTTCCACCGTTTTTTATATCAGTTAATTTCAAAGATGCAAAATCAACAAGTACAATATCACCAATTTCTAGATCAAATCCCACTCCAAATAAAACTTTTAAATCAAAATATTCAGCGCCAAATTTATATTTTCTTAGCCTTCTATTTGATGCCTGTTGCGCCAAAGACAAGGCTTGTAGTGACGTTCTCATACCCTCAGCTTCTATTTGTAATTTTTGAACACCAACTGGGATCTGGGATAATGATGTAGCGTCTAGTCTAACCTCACCAGCCAATGTTTTGTCAGTAATGGGGTCCTTATCATATCTATAGACGTTAGTATTGTAAAAGTTTTTACTTATACTTCTTTTGTCCTCTATATTTGACACGTTTATAACATTGCTTGCATCTAATGTTTTAATATTAGTACCAGGCAATGGGCCAATATGTATCCCTATAGATGTCTTCGCTTTTCTTGGTATATTAAAACAAGATGCCGGATTCAACACATTTTCTGTTATCCAAGTTTTACCCTCTATTGAATCCTGAAGATAAAAGTCCATGCTAAAGGATGACAAGAATCTCTGATAAATTAAATTAAACTCTTGTATGTCAACCTCGTTGGGATTCATAGAAAATCCCTCTGGCCAAACATCATACTTAGATCTTATTGAAATAACTGCAGTAGAATTAATTTCCTCAACGAAAGTTACACCACCTATTTCTAGATATGTTCCAAAAGCATTTTTAACCACATTAGTAATTATTTTAGCTGTAACATTATTAGAACCGTTTGTTGTGCCAGTTATTGTTACATAATCACCAGTAATAACATTATGCTCTTTTTCTAAATCAATGTCTTCAAACACAACAGTATTAGATACAACTGTTGTTAGATCAACACGGTTAAAATTTGTAACTGACTGAGCGCTTACGTAATCACCACTACCAGATAACATTAACTTTAATGATATATCTTCTAGAATATTCCCAACAAGTCTTGTAACATTTGAAACCCTAGCTCCAGAAGAATGAGAAGCTGCAGTCGTGCCCAATGTTCCTCTAGTTAATGTTTGAAATTGAGTTGTAGTCTTAGTCTGGTATTCAATTATTTCATCGTCTATTCTTATATACGTTCTTAGCGCACTATCTGTTGTTACTAAATCAGGCCCAACAACCTTTTGTAAGAAGTCAGTCGTACTCGTTACGTTTGCAACTGTCGAGCCCGATGTAATAGAGGCCGTTAAGTCAGTTTCAACTTGTTCAAATAAGCTAGATTTTTTCTTATTATCTGCAGCATTAACATTTAATGTGACTAATCCAGGTCTTGATTTTATTGATTCAATTATTCCTTGATGAATGATACTATAGTCATCTGGGAATGCAGTATTTTCAAAGCCAAAATAAACTTTAGCAGACCTACCTAGAACATCAGTAACAACTTGCCCTGGGGTAATTAAATTACTTACTTCTTCATTCTTATCAATCAAAGCAATCTGCATTGAACTTATTGTTTCGCCCTTGCCTTTATCAATATTTAAAGTTTGTTTTAATTGTGTTGTAGTACCTTTTTGAAATGAAATATAAGGTGAATTGTCCTCAATTAAACTTAAACCACCTATTACCCATGAATCACCTACAAATAAACCGTTTTCACCAACTAAGATAAACTTTTTTAATCCAACAGCACTAAATTTTGTTACAACACCATCAATAACAAAAACGACCTGAGGATTTATGTTAGATCCCTCAGAAGCTATCTGTGCAGATTGTGTTATATTTAAAGCCATAAATTACGGACGAAAATAATTACGCCCCTCCTTCTTATATCCTAAATCAATATGTATCCAATTACTATCGGGTTTATTTTCTATTCTTATCTGTAAATTATCAATTTCTTGTAAAAGCATAAGCCTAACCTTATTACAACCTGTACCGCCTTGATAACCCTCAACTACAAAGTCAACGGCCTCTCCAGTAATATGCTTTGATCTATGCGCACCACCTATGTAAACATTATATTTTTCAGGTCTTAAGCCACTAGTAATATGTATAGGTGATTTAAATATATTTCTAATAATTTCAAGCTTAGATACGGTTTTAACAATATTATCATACTGTATTTTTCTAGGAAACACGTGCATATCAGCCGACCTTAATAATAAAAACTCTTTCCATTTAAAATGTGTACTGCCAGGTATTCTATCCTCTAAGTCTAGTTTCATCTGCAATCCAAACAGAATTGTTCTTCCATTAATTCTATTCTTTTTTTAACTGATTTTATCTTACATGCCTTATTAATTTCGCAGGACTTTAATATAAATGTTTTAATCTTACTCCAGTCCTCTACGGTCTGACTTATTCGACCAACTTTTATTTCTTCCCAATCACTCTCAGAAATTGTGCGAGTATTATCGGATATTGTATTAGTACACTGAGCACCACTATTTAATTTTATGCAAGCCTCTATGTCTGGCACCTTTAAAGTAGTGCATCCATTATTTAAAGCGAATAATATCAATACCAGCTTCGCCCAATTCTTTGTCTGCTTTTTCTTTTTCTTTGTCTGTGACATTTTCATCCATGCTTTTTATTTTATCTAAAATTTTTCTTATTTTAATAACATCTTTACTAACGTCTAGGTCTATTATTAATAGATGTATCCCAAGAATAGTTGCATCTAAAAATTTAAAAGCTAACCTAAATAATATTTGCTGAACAATCCACCCAAGAGGGCCAAAGCTAAGAAATGGCAATCTTGCCAGTGCAATCTTAAACATTTGCTTTGCTGCATACTTAGCTAGGCCATTCTTGACTGAATCATTCAACCTAGGCTCCTAGTGCTAGTTTAACCATTCCGACAAGAGAATCATCAACTGTGTTGTCTGTTTTTTTTGCTGCTACTTCGAGCAATTCTACTAGACCAACTTCAATAAACAATCCTGCTTTTGCTTGCTTGCCGCCATAATCAACACTTATTTTCACAGTGCCTCCGTGAACGTCAACCATGTAACTTGCTTCTGAGCCTATGTCACCCTTTGCTAATTCTTTATCCATTCTCTCCTCCTTATTTAAAGAAAATATTTACACCTACTGTTATTAATAAACTTAAAAAACTAATTGATCCCGTTAATTTCCATTTAAATTGGCTTAACACTAATATTTCTTTTCTTAACTCGGCTATGTCTTCTCTTAATTCTTTTATGTCACTATCAGTGTTATTAAGCGCATGTAATAAAAGTTTCTCATCAAAAGTGACCATAGTTAAATAACCCCACCAGTCCTAGACTTAATCTCTTCTCTATATTTAAATAAAAAATAATCTTTTACGTTTTTAGCGAATAATTTCAAATCGTTAATATCTTTTATACTGTTTTCATCAAAAGTTAATAAAAATTGATATAAAGCATCCTCTGTTAATTTATCGGTAGTGGCTTGTTGTGCTGCAGCCGATGCATCTAAGGCTCTTTGAGCAATAATAGGGTCCTTTATAATACTATTAACAGTAGCAGTTCTAACCATCTCACCAGTTAACGGATCAGCTATTAATTCAATTTGTAACCACTGAGCCTCTTCTGGTTTTCCAGTCAATGGATCAATAGGGACAATTATATCATCTGGCAATGGATGTGTTTTGTATTCTACTCTGTATTTTGTTGGATTATTTAAGTCTTTAGTTAGATATGCTTTCATTATTTAACCTTTCGTGCTGATATTCTATAATAATCAACTATAACGTTTGTTGCAGAGCCAGAAACTTTGCCTTTTAAGAAATATGTTTTTGTCGCATTAACGATTAATTTATAAGGTAGTACCATTGCAGTCTTTCTGTTAGTCGATGTTGTGGCCATGTAAACTAAAGCTTCATTTAATCCAGCAACTAAGTCAGTTGTAATGCCTGCAGAAAATTCAGATATATTACAGTAAGCCCAGTTACTAGCACCAGCAACACCTGTGTTCCTATATTCTACAAATCCACAAATATCGTATTCACCAGGTTCTAAAACTATAGATGTAATATTAGCATAAGTCCCAACTATTGGAGCCAAGCCAAGAGCTCCAAAAGCTTCTATTCTATCAGTTTCACCATAAACACCAACGCTTGAAAAGTCCGGCAACTCCTCAATTGAAATATGATTAAATTGAGATGAATTTTGCAAAGCTAATGCCGCGCCACTTGCTTGAACTGCCCTAATGTCAATAAAATCACCTGCTATTAAATTAATAGTGTCTGCGCCATAAGTGACTTGATTATCAGTGCCACTGTTCCCATTAGTTCTGCCAAGCATTGAAAACGCAACGCCATTTTTATAAAGAGTTATTTTCGAACTTTCACTCTCTATCCATGTTGTAGTTGATACATACAAAATCAATGCTGAGACTCTATACTTACCGGACTTAGGCGCTGTAAACTTCCATGCTGTACCAGTTGTTACAGCATTATGTGAATCATAATCAAATGTTCCAAAGTCAATTATTGTAGAGACAGCATTAGGTATAGATTGCCCTGCAGCAGTTGTATATCTTGCCTTTGCAGTAGAATTAAAAGTTTCAGTTGTTGAAACTAATGCACCGCTAGACCATTCAGCAATAGGCACTTCAATATACCCTGTTACATAATCACCAGCTGCCCAAGCAAAAGGCACCGTGCTACTTATAACATTACCGCTTTGAGTGTAAGTACTTGTGGCAATGTCTATGCCTAAATTAAAAGAAGTCGTAGAGTTTATATATCTTGGGTAGCAATCTAATTGTTCACCAACTCCAGCTTCTCTAGTTGTAAAAGATCCAGGAAGTCTAAAAGGTGCCGAAGATGTGACCATACTGGCAGTATCCATAGTCAGGCCCGTTGGCATATTTATTGTTAGTGTCGTAGCCTCTGAGGTATTTGATAATATACCGTGATAATGTATCTTTGCCACATTGCCGACTCTTGCAATTTTACCAGTCCATGTAATATTAGAAACCCAAGAAGCTGTAGGTGTAAAATTAGTAAAGTCTTTAATTATAGGGACTGAGATATTTGAATCGGGTCCCAACTTAACATCGTCAACAAATAAATTATAAGCTGTTGCATTTGTAGAATTAACCATTAAGGATAATCTAATTGATGCAGTTGTATTAGTTGGCAGAATTTTAAACTGAACCTTACCCTTTACTCTGCCAATAGGATCGTGAATGACAGGCAAGATTGTATTATTAGATGCATCATAAGATTTAATAACAATATCGTCTAGGTTATAATTTGCATCAGTGAAGTCAATTTCCATTGAACCATGTAATGTTCTACCATAGTCTTGCCGATCAATAGTTGTAGTTAAAACACTTAATCCCTCAAACTGTGCATCAAGAGCGCCTTTAGCAATCTTTAATGATTGTGTGCCCTCTAAAAACTCACCAACAACTGATGAAACAGATAAAGTTAAATTAGCACTAACGCCACCCGTGCCATCAATATAAGCGGTCACATCGTCAAACGTTAACCAATTACTTATACCCGTTTCAAAATTAGAGTCGTTAGTATCAATATAGTTTTTTAAACCAGCAACGCCGCCCGATGTTGCAACAGTGCCAGGATTCCATTTACTAATACCATCCCACACAAGGGCTTGACCGCTTGTTGGCGCAACCGTAGTGGTGTCAACGTCTGAGTGTGTATCAATAGAACCATCCGCACTTATCTTAGCTGTATTAGCTACAACCGATGCGTTACTAGAAACATTAGAACTAAAATCCGTAATATCAGCAGATAATAAAGTCACAGCGCCAGACTTTCCTGCAACACTTGAAACCTGTTCTTTGTCTTTATCCCACACAGAACCATCATAAAAAACTAAGTCACCTTGAATAAAAGTAATTAAACCAGCCCCAAAGTCTTGGGAGCCAGCCACCGAAACTTTATATGCATGACCTGTGGTACCAGTACCATTTATTAAAGTTGGGGTATTGGTACCTGCATTATATGAGCCTTGCAGACTAAAAACAGGAGCATTTTGTAAAGTTGTTATGTCAGACTTATTTTGATCAATCTGAACTGCAGCGTCTATTATATTTTGTTTTGTGCTTTGATTATCTGTAATGGTTGCTGAGGTATAAACTCCCATGTCTATGTCAGTATCAGCCGTGCCCGTCGTTGTTCTTATATCTGAAATATCAGCAGTATTTAATGCAATGTTAGATGTGTTTGAATTTATGTTTGTTTCATTAGTTGCCATTTGTGAAGTTAGTGCACCAGCCCTTGCTGTTAAGTTTTCATTAGCTACGACTCCGGTGGCTGCATCACTTGAATAAGTTGGGACATCGGTTTTAACAGAGTTTAATGTTTTACCAGTATAACTAGACTCAGAGTTTAATTCTCTCTGGACATTAGTTACCTCCGAGCCACTGGCTGTATTTGTATTGGCTAAATCTTGTTCACCAAGTAATGTGTTATTATCCGTTTTCGATGCAAACGCATTGTTAAAATTTGTAGCATTGGCTTTTTGCCCATCTGAAATACTCACGTAACCACCCTTAGTTTAATTATACCAGACTCGTAGTAACCCGGTAAATTGTTCTTTGTCATTTCTATTAATTTATAACCAACACCACTACCACTCGATTGCGTACTTTCTAAAATAACTTTAAAAAAAGCAGTACTATTGTCTATGTTTGGCATAAATTCAAAACTACCTTTTTTAATTATATCCTGTAAGAAACTAACTGCATCTGCAATACCGTTTTTATTATATTTTATTACGTTATTATCTTGAACATAATCATTAATAAATAACATATTAAATTCAATGAATTTTCTTGTCCCAAAAGAAACAACTTCTATATCACCGCTTGCCGATTCATTTACAGTAGGAGATATCTTTTCTTGTGAATGATCAGAATCTACATAAGACTGTAATAAAAATTGTGGTCTATATGAAAATCCTGTGCCACTAATGCCAGTGTATGTGTTAGAACCAGTTAAATCAACGCCACCAGTAAAGCCCATTAAAGTATAAGGTGAAATACCTTTCTGCGCACCTGTTCCAATATTAATACTAAAGTTTGCTGTCGAAGCTATTGTTATTAACCTAGTAGTCCTATCAACAGAAACGGTGTAAGACTGTGGCAATGTAGATGCATTGTCTAAAGCCGTAGAAATAGCAATAATAAATTCACTTAGAGAATAACTTCCTGTTGCAATTGTTGCTATTAATTCACCACTACCTTCGTCTATATTTATAGTGTTGTTTGTGCTATCAATATGAAAGCCATAATAAAACTCTGAAAACGTGCTTAAACTCATGCTGTTACCACCTGTGTGCCTTTTGCATCAAACGCTTCCTGTAATACTGCTGAAATTTGTTCACCAACACTCACAGGATCTAAAACTGTACCCTCTACGTTAATCGCCACACTTGTTGTTTGTTGTTGTATTTCAGGTGGTGCAACAGGTTCACTTGGAGCAACAGCACCACCACCTATGTTTGATACGCCACCACCAGCGCCAGATACGCCGCCAATTCCGCCAGATAAAGCTTTTAATGCTCCACCAAGAACAACCAATGCCGCACCTGCAGCGATAGCTTGTGCACCATTAAATGTAAGTAAGGCTATCTTTAATTGATCTAAACCAAGTCCCATTGATATAAGAAGTCCACCAGTCTGTATTGCAAAATCACCAAGAGTGCCTAGAACAGATTTTCCAAATGCCTCAAAAGCGTTCTCACCTTTTGCTAATGCTGCACCCATAGATGCCAAGCCATTAGTTAAACCACTAGACAAAGCTGATGCCGCAGACTTACTTATATCTAAACTTATTTTTTGCGTAGTCTTTTTTAAGTTTTTTAATTTGCCTGCTGCTGTAGTTACGCCAGTGTCAACCTTCTCATTAACTTTACTAAAAAAAGATTCAAAATCATTTAGTAAAGCATCGCCTTTTTCAGCGACACTGAAATCAAAAATCTTAGCAAATGGACTATCACCCTCTTCTACGGATGTTTTAAAACTCGCTGATACCTCTGCTATCTTCCCAAAAGCAGCCTCTACCAAGAATATAATTTTATCAACTACAGGCTTAATTTTCTCAAATATCTTAGAAAATACATCTGATATAATATCGCCCATTACTTGTGCGACATTTATAACAAGCTCCATTGGTTTAATTACAAACTTAATAAGTCCCTTGCCAAAACTAACAAACCCCTGTAGAGCATCTTTAAAAATATCCCCTTTTATGTTTGATAACTTATCAGTAAGAGTTTGAAATACTTTTGTTAAACCATTTACAACCTTAGTCAATGCTGGTGATTTAATAATTAAGTTACCAAATCCTTCTAACATATCTCCAAACGTATTACTTAACTGCTGAGTAGCACCACTAAACGTCTTAACTTCATTCCCTGCAAAACCTTTATACTTCTTTGCAAGTAAAGCTATACCCTCACCATTTTTAAGTTGTTCTGAACTAAGGTTTTTTAACTCAGGAATAACTTCAGACAACTCTCCGCCATAG
>CAYMMQ010000066.1:8523-13078 GCA_964391585.1 uncultured Ectothiorhodospiraceae bacterium | reverse complement strand
CGTTTAATTTACCCAACAAAATCTTATTAACCTGTGCTGGATTTGCTTTACCTTTACTAGCCTTCATTACTTGGCCAACAAAAAAACCAAGTAATTGTGTTTTTCCTTCACGGTATTGCTCAAGCTGTTTGGTATTATGGTTAACGATTTCGTCGATCATTTTTTCAAGCGCACCAGTATCACTCATTTGTTTCAGCCCTTTTTGCTCAATAATTTCATCAACTGAGCCTTCGTTGCCACACATCGCTTCAAAAACGGTTTTAGCCGCATTACCTGAAATGGTATTATCTTTAATTCGTTTCAATAAGCTTGCAAAGTCGCTAGCAGATATAGGGCATTGCTTAATATCCAATGAATTCTTGTTCAAATAAGCCGATAACTCTCCTAATAACCAATTAGCCGATATTTTTGCATCATTGGTTTGTTGTTGTAATTGTTCAAAGTATGTTGCTAAATCTTTATTAAAGGCAATAATATTGGCATCTTTATCTGAAAGTTTAAAATCTGTTAAATAACGCTGAAGTTTTTGCTCTGGCATTTCTGGTAATGTTAAACGAATCTTTTCGATCTCTTCATCGGAGATGACAATTGGTAATAAATCAGGATCAGGGAAATAACGATAGTCATTGGCTTCTTCTTTGGAACGCATCGAGCGAGTTTCATGCTTGTCTGCATCATACAAGCGTGTTTCTTGGATAATTTTGTCACCACGTTCCAATATTTCAATATGACGCTCAACTTCAAGGTTAATAGCACTTTCAACAAAACGAAATGAGTTGATATTTTTAAGCTCAGTACGTGTTCCTAGCTTTTCTTCACCTTTAGGGCGGATAGAAACATTGGCATCACAGCGAAACGAACCTTCTTGCATATTGCCATCAGATATTCCTATATAACGCACGATGGAATGAATTTTTTTCATATAAGCAACAGCTTCTTGAGCACTTCGCAGATCGGGTTCAGATACGATTTCAAGCAGTGGTGTACCCGCGCGGTTTAAATCAATACCGGTTAGACCATCAAAGTCCTCATGTAAAGACTTTCCTGCATCTTCTTCAAGATGTGCTCGGGTAATACCAATTGTTTTTTTACTACCATCTTCAAGGTCAATACTAATTTTACCATCTAAAACAACGGGGAAATAGAGCTGACTGATTTGATAAGCCTTAGGTGAGTCGGGGTAAAAATAATTTTTTCTATCAAAGACTGAGCGTTTACCAATATTTGCATCAATGGCAAGCCCGAATTTTACCGCCATCATCAAGGCTTGCTCATTAAATACTGGTAAAACACCAGGTAAGGCTAAATCTACGGCACAAGCTTGAGTATTTGCTTCTGCTCCATAAGACGTTGAAGCCCCAGAAAATATTTTTGACTTAGTAGCTAATTGCGTATGAATTTCTAATCCTATGACGACTTCCCATTGCATGGATAATGTTCCTTGTATAAAATTTCTTAAATAGGTGATTTTAAGTGATGATCAGTTTGTAACTGAAATTGATGAGCAATATTTAACAGCTTATCTTCCGCAAAATAGTTACCGATTAACTGTAATCCCACTGGCATATTATCACTAAACCCTGCGGGTATTGACATGCCTGGTAGACCTGCTAGGTTTACTGCAATTGTATATACATCCGATAAATACATGGTTAAAGGATCTTCAGTTTTTTCGCCAAGGTTAAAAGCAGTTGTTGGTGAAGTTGGTCCCATAATAACATCAACTTGTTGAAAAACATCTTTAAAATCATTGCTAATCAGTCGTCTGATTTTTTGTGCTTTTACATAATAAGCATCATAAAAACCTTCCGATAAAGCATAGGTGCCCACTAAAATCCGGCGTTTTACTTCTGGCCCAAAAGCTTCACCCCTGGAGCGAATATAAAGGTCGTCTAAATTTATTGGCTTATCGCAACGGTAGCCATATCGAACACCATCATAGCGTGATAAATTGGATGAACACTCCGATGGAGCAATAATATAATATGCTGGGGTAGCCAGATGTGTGTTGGGTAAACTTACTTGTTGGACGGTTGCTCCTAATTTTTCATATTCTTTAATGGCATTTTGGATAACTTGTTCAACATTAGGATCCAGTCCGGCTGAAAAATACTCTTTAGGCAAGCCAATTTTTAAACCAGCAAGAGGTTGATGTAAGTTTTTTGTATAATCGGGAATAGCTTGGTTGACACAGGTAGAGTCTTTTTCATCAAAACTAGCCATAGCATTCATCATTACTGCACAGTCCTGTGCAGTTTTAGCCATTGGCCCCGCTTGATCTAGGCTAGAAGCAAATGCAATCATGCCATACCTTGAAACTCTGCCATAGCTGGGCTTTAAACCCGTTATGCCACATAATGAAGCGGGTTGTCTAATAGATCCTCCGGTATCAGTCCCTGTGGCAGCAGCTGCGAGTCTTGCTGCCACTGCAGCTGCAGAACCACCTGAAGATCCCCCCGGTACAGCTCCTTTTTTCCAGGGGTTGCTAACAGGTCCATACCAAGAAGTTTCATTGGATGAACCCATAGCAAACTCGTCCATATTTGTTTTACCTAACATCACACTATGCTGTTTTTTAAAGTTGGCAATCACAGTGGCATCATAAGGTGAAATAAAATTATCTAACATTTTTGAACCGCAAGAAGTACGCACACCTTTGCTACAAAAAATATCTTTTTGCGCCAGAGGGATCCCCGTAAGAGCAGTTTGTTCATTTTTGGCAATGACTTCATCAGCTTTTTTGGCTTGTTCAAGGGCCATTTCTTCTGTTACTGTGATAAAGCTATTGATTTCTGCATCTAAACTTTTAATGCGTTGTAAATAGGTTTGAGTTAATTCAAGACTTGAAAATTCTTTATTTTTAAGCCCGGTTGCTAACTCGGTTAATGTTTTGTTATGCATACTATTATCCGTAAATTAAAGAGGATGGAGTGTCTGTAGCCTGTTGTTGGAGTATTGTTTACAGGCATTGTTTATAAGCATTGTTTATAAGTATTGTTTATAAAAATTATTCCACTACTTTAGGAACTAAAAATAAACCATTAGCGGTTTCAGGAGCATTTTTAAGTAATAAGTCACGTTGATTATCTTCGGTGACAACATCAGCACGTAATCTTTGCTCTAAATCTTGTGAGTGAGCCATTGGGTTTACCGATGAGGTATCTGTTGAATCCATTTTTTCAACGAAATCGAGAATTTCTGTCAGACTATGGGCGTAAGCCGGAATATCTTTCTCGTCAATTCCAAGCCGTGCTAGATAAGCAATTTTTTTTATATCCGTTTCTTCAATTTTAGACACGATGATTTAACCTTTATATGTTTTGTATTTAAATTTTTGTGGTAAAATGCCTGTTTTTTAGCAAAACATATGCTAACAACATTAATCAAGCGTATTATATTGAAAAAATGATTTATTTTCAGGATAAATCGGTATTTTTTTATTTTTTTTCGTATTGCCCATTATTTTATACAGGAAAGATATCCTATCATGTTTGGATTTGAAAAATTTAGAGGTTTATTTTCTAATGATTTATCAATAGATTTAGGAACAGCAAACACTCTTATCTATGTTCCGGATCGTGGAATTGTTCTAGATGAACCTTCGGTTGTTGCAATACGACAAGATCCTTATACCAATGAGAAAACTGTTGTTGCCGTAGGTGTGGAAGCTAAACTGATGTTAGGACGTACTCCAGCTAATATTGAAGCGATAAGACCGTTAAAAGATGGGGTTATTGCAAACTTTACGGTAACTGAAAAAATGTTACAGCACTTTATTCATAAAGTGCATGAAAATCGTTTCTTTAAACCAAGTCCTCGCGTGCTGGTTTGCGTGCCATGTGGCTCAACCCAAGTTGAACGTCGGGCGATTAAAGAATCTGCTTTAGGCGCGGGTGCTAGAGAAGTTTATTTGATTGAAGAGCCTATGGCTGCAGCAATTGGTGCAGGTATGCCTGTGAGTGAGGCAAGTGGTTCGATGATTGTTGATATCGGTGGTGGTACGACTGAAGTTGGGATCTTATCTTTAAGTGGTATTGTTTACGCAGAGTCTGTGCGTATTGGAGGTGATCGTTTTGACGAAGCAATTATTGCTTACGTTAGAAGAAACTATGGTACTTTAATCGGTGATGCTACTGCGGAAAAAATTAAAAAAGAAATTGGCTCTGCATTCCCTGGTAATGAAGTTTTAGAACTTGAAGTAAGAGGTCGTAACTTAGCCGAAGGGATCCCTAGAAGCTTTACCTTAAATAGTAATGAAATTTTAGAAGCCATACAAGAACCCTTATCAGGAATTGTTGCGGCGGTAAAAGTGGCATTGGAAAAAACTCCACCTGAATTAGGTGCTGATATTGCTGAAAAAGGGATGGTTTTAACAGGTGGTGGTGCTTTATTACGTAGTTTAGATCAATTGCTTACAGAAGAAACAGGGTTACCAGTAATGGTTGCCGAAGAGCCGCTTACCTGTGTCGCAAGGGGAGGAGGTCGTGCCTTAGAAATGATGGATGGTTTAGGTGGTGAGTTATTCAGTGTTGAATAATTTGTGACGCTTATTTGT
>CAYMMQ010000066.1:0-8423 GCA_964391585.1 uncultured Ectothiorhodospiraceae bacterium | reverse complement strand
ATTTGTGACGCTTATTTGTCAGGCATAAAAGTGTAAGCTTAGGGGAAGAGTCAAAGAAGTTTGTTAACAATATCGATATTACATTGATTTTATTGCTTAAGACACAAACGGTTGAATTTTTTACTCCTTAAATTTAGCATTGTGATTCGGAGTAAATCATCAAATCCTTATTAGAAAAAGACTCGTCTTATTTAAGCAGATTAATCGTTGTTAGTTTTTTATCTGTTGTACTGATGAATATCGATCATAAAAGTCACTACCTAGACAGGGTACGCTTTATTTTGTCGATGTTCTCTTATCCTGTTCAAATCCTAGCAGAAACACCACAGCTCACATACTCTTGGTTAAATACTTCGTTAAACACAAAAGAGTCATTAATTGAGCGTAATAAAAAACTGACACAGGAAAACCTGTTGCTCAAGGCACAGCAACAAAAATTTACTGCATTACAAGCAGAGAATATTCGTCTACGTTCATTACTACAATCCTCTCGAAAACTCCCCGATGAAATGCTCATTGCTCAAACTATTTCGGTGAATATGGATCCCTATCAGCGAAAAATCGTGATCGATAAAGGTAAAAGTTATGGTGTTTTTGCTGGGCAAGCAATTGTTGATGCTCATGGTGTGATGGGGCAGATTGATACACCGGGCGTTTTAAGCAGCTCTGCTATTTTGATCATTGATCCTTCACATGCTACTCCGGTTTTAGTAAATAGAAATGGCTTACGTGCGGTTGCCTATGGAACAGGAGCTAGTGATAGCTTGGAAATCCCTTATTTGCCTAATAATGCTGATATCCAAGTTGGTGATCAATTGGTGAGTTCAGGTTTAGGGGAGGTTTTTCCAGTTGGTTACCCTGTGGCTGTTGTGAGTATGGTGAATCGTAATAATGGAAAACCTTTTGCAACGATTAAAGCAAAACCTCTTGCATATTTAGAAAAAAGTCAGGAAGTGTTGTTAATCCAACAAGTTCAAAATGGTAAAGTAAAAAGTACGGGGCTAAACGATGGAAAATAAAGTTCATTATGGCGGTTTTTTTATTCTATTGACCTTTATTGCCGCATTTGTTGCTACTTTGATCCCCCTAACGGATGCATTGATTCGCCTGCGCCCAGAGTGGGTAAGCTTGGTGTTAATTTATTGGTGTGTTTATATTCCCGAGCGAGTTGGTGTTTTAGTTGGCTGGGTTTGTGGATTATTTTTAGATATTTTATTTAATTCGTTATTAGGGCAATATGCCTTAGCATTGGCAGTAGTGGCATTTTTGAGCTACCAGTTTAGTGTACGAATAAAACTATATCCGATGTTCCAACAATCTCTGATTGTAATGTTACTGGTCGCTGTTTTTCAAATTATTATTTTATGGATAAAAGGAATTAATTCAACTTACACTCATACTTTGCTATATTGGTTGCCTTCTTTGAGCAGTGCTTTATTATGGCCGTTTGTGTTTTTTGTTCTAAGTAAGATACAAGAGCGTTATGGCATTGTATAAAATTAATAATTGTTATGATAACGGCCTAATCGCTTAACAGACTCATCATGTTTATTAATCGGCAAATAAAAGATCATTTTAAAGAGCGCAGAGTTTTTACCAATAGAAGTATTGTCGTAGTGGTTATTGGCTGTCTTTTAATTGCTATTTTATTCTCTCGATTATATTATTTACAAGTCAAAAAAAACCAACATTTTTCAACTCTATCTAAAAATAATCGTGTCACTTTACAAGCGATACCACCAACACGGGGATTGATTTATGATCGAAATGGAATTGTTTTAGCGGAAAACATTTCTACCTTTACCTTATTGCTGATCCCCGAAAAAATAACTGACCTAAACAATACTTTAACGCAGTTAACAACTTTACTGTCTTTGGAAGATGCGGAAATAAAACGCTTTAAGAAAATTTTAGCGCATAAAAAACGCTTCGAAAGTATTCCTTTACGTTTTAATTTAACCGCTAAAGAAGTGGCGATCTTAGCAAGTCATCGATATAAAATGCCCGGAGTTGAAGTTGAAGCTCAGTTGACACGTCATTATCCCTTTGGCAAAGAAACTACCCATGTGGTTGGTTATGTTGGCAGAATTAATGAAAATGAGTTAAAAAGAATATCTGAGAAAAACAAGCAATCTGAGTATAGTGGGACACACTTTATTGGTAAACTAGGTATTGAAAAAGCCTATGAGGATGAGTTGTTTGGTGCTGTGGGCTTTCAACAAGTTGAAGCTAATGTTCGGGGGCGGGTACTTAGGGTTCTAGAAAGAAAAGCTCCTGTTCCAGGGAAAGATATTTACTTAAACATAGATATTAAGTTACAACAAATTACCAGTAAAGCTTTTGGAAAACTTAGTGGTGCATTGGTTGCCATCGATCCGAACAATGGGCAGATTTTATCGATGATCAGTATGCCCAGTTATGATGCCAACTCTTTTGTTAATGGTATTAGCTTTGATGATTATAAGCTTTTAAATACTATGTCTTCACGCCCCCTATTTAATCGAGCAATTTTAGGAAATTACCCTCCGGGATCAACATCAAAGCCATTTTTAGCGCTTGCAGGGCTAGAATATGGGGTAGCAACTGAAAATGAAGAAAATTATTGCCCAGGATATTACCAATTAAAGGATAATCCACACCGCTACCGAGACTGGAAAAAAAGGGGGCATGGTAAAACAAATATTAAAAAAGCCATTATTGAGTCTTGTGATGTATATTTCTATGATCTCGCCTTTCACCTTGGAATTGATAGAATTCATCAGTATTTGAGCTTATTTGGATTTGGTGAAAAGACAGGGGTTGATATCTTAGGGGAACGAAGTGGTTTGTTGCCTTCACGAGAATGGAAACGTAAGAAAAAAGGTCAGGTGTGGTTTCCGGGTGAAACTCTAAATACGGGGATTGGTCAGGGGTATATGTTGACCACACCTATTCAGCTAGCATCAGCAGTTGCAACTTTGGCTAGCCAAGGAAAACGTTATCAAACACAACTCATGCGTACCTTAGTAGATCCTTATGCAAACAAAAAAGCGGAGAAAAACGAGCCCCGAGAAGCAAAACTGTTGTCAGAAATTGCTATCAAGAGGCAACAAAGCTGGAATGTGGTTAAAGATGCGATGAAGTCTGTTATTCATGGACCTCACGGTACAGCTAGACTGTTGAAGTATCCAGGAATGAAATATAGTATTGCAGGAAAAACAGGAACTGCCCAAGTTTTTTCAGTTGGGCAAGATGATAAGTATGAAGCCAAAAATTTGGATAAAAGGCTCCATGATCATGCATTATTTATCGCATTTGCTCCGGTAGAAAATCCTCAGATTGCGGTTGCAGTCATTGTGGAAAATGGAGGACATGGTGGTTCGGTGGCAGGACCAATAGCGGGTAAAGTGATAGATTATTATCTCAAGCAGTCCGAAGTTAAAAAATCATCGAGCCATAGAACTGAACATAGACCTGAGTATAGACCATAAGACTATTATATGAGACAAAATAATTCATTTTTCTTTTCTCGATTACATGTTGATTATGTCATGTTGTTGGTTTTATTAATATTAACAACATCTGGATTGGCAGTTCTATACAGCGCTAGTAATGAAAATTTTGCCATGTTACAAAGGCAAATGCTTCGTTTGGGTGTTGGTTTTTTAGTGTTGTTTTTTATGGCTCAGATCTCGCCTCAGCGCTGGTTTCGTTGGACCCCCTGGATTTTCGCAGCAGGACTGATATTACTGATAACGGTATTGATCTTAGGCACCATAGGCAAAGGTGCAAGGCGCTGGTTAGATTTGGGATTTGTTACTTTTCAGCCTTCAGAAATAATGAAATTAGCAGTGCCGATGATGATGGCTTATATTTTAGCTGATAGCAATGCCAGCCCATCATGGAAAAAATTATTGCTTGCGATTAGCGTGTTATTATTGCCGGTATTATTGATTGCGAAACAACCTGATTTGGGAACATCATTACTGGTTGCCAGCTCAGGATTGTTTGTGATTTTCATGTCGGGGGTACCTTGGCGCTATATTATTCGGTTTATTATTGGCATCATCTTATTTTCAATACCAATGTGGTTTTATATGATGAAGGATTACCAGCGACAGCGGGTTTTAACTTTATTGGATCCCGAATCTGATCCTTTGGGAGCCAGTTATCATATTATTCAATCGAAAATAGCGATTGGTTCAGGTGGCTTTTATGGCAAGGGATGGTTAAATGGCACTCAGTCACATCTGGAGTTTTTACCAGAAAGACATACCGACTTTATTTTTGCCGTTTTCGCTGAAGAATTTGGTTTGTTAGGCGCTTTATTATTATTGGCGACTTATTTATTTATTGTATTACGTGGGTTATATATTGCTTCACTTGCCCAAGAGACTTATTCTCGTTTGTTAGGGGCAAGCATTATCTCCACATTTTTAGTTTATGTTTTTGTTAATATTGGCATGGTAAGTGGCATTTTGCCTGTAGTAGGTGTTCCTCTTCCCTTGATAAGCTATGGTGGAACCTCAATGATTACCTTGATGGCTGGGTTTGGTTTGTTGATGTCGGCTTATACGCATAGAAGAATGCTAGCCAGATAGTTAAGTATTAGTAGATAGTTAAGTATAAAGTGAGAAAAAGGAAGTGTAAAAAATGAAAAGCAAGGTGAAGATCTTATTGATAGCTATTATTGGTTTTACTTCTTTAAAAGTCCAGGCCCAAGCATTTGTGGAACGAACTGATGTGAAAGCTTTTGCTACCGAAGTCAGCAAGCAACATGATTTAAATAAAAAAAATGTCTTGAAAAACTTAGCTCAAGTTGAGATCCGCCAAGATATTATTGACTTGATGAATAAACCAGCAGAAAAAGTGAAACCTTGGTATGAATATAAAAAAATCTTTTTAACGGATAAGCGAGTTAACGGTGGTGTAGCGTTTTGGCAAAAAAATAAAGAGTCTTTGCTTTATGCTCATGAGGTATACGGCGTGCCAGAAGAGATTATTGTCGCCATTATTGGTGTAGAGACCTTTTATGGTCGAATAAAAGGGCGGCATCGAGTGATTGATGCTTTAGCCACTTTAACCTTTGAATACCCTAGCCGAGCAAAATTTTTTAGAAATGAATTGAAGCAATTTTTATTATTATGTGATGAGCAAGCGATTGATCCGCTACAATTAATCGGCTCTTATGCAGGGGCAATGGGAATGGGGCAGTTTATGCCGAGTAGTTATCGTAATTATGCGGTTAATTTTGATGGGAAAGGAATTGTTGATATTTGGGAAAATAGCGTAGATGCAATCGGTAGCGTGGCAAACTATTTTAAGCAGCATGGCTGGGAAAAAGAGCATCAAGTGATTTTTAAAATTGATGAATATCCAAAAGATATGACTAAATCCGCAAGTTTAAAGCCTAAAAAAACGATTCAACAATATAAAGAGCGAGGCATAAGTAGTATATTATCCTCTAAAGTGGGCGATGAAAAAGTAGCAATTATTGAATTAGAAGAAAAAGATGGTTTTCATTATTGGTTTGCTTTGAATAATTTTTATGTCATTACCCGCTACAATCATAGCCCAATGTATGCCATGGCCGTTTATTTATTAAGCCAAGAGATTAAAAAATCGTTTAGCTCAAATGCACAGTAAATATTCTTTTTATCGTGTTTTTAGCTTAGGTATATTTAGTTTGCTTATCTTGGTGATTAGCGGCTGCAATATTATTGTCAAGGTTCCCGATTACTTAAAAATAATTCCCCCCCAAGTAAAAACAACTCAAGTGCCAAAGCCTCCATCTGAGTTTGAGCCAAAAGCGATTAAAACGCTTACGCCAAAAGATGAAGCAAAAAGTAAATATGGCAATCCTAGCTCATATGTGGTTTTTGGGCAGCGTTATTATGTTTTAGACTCTGCCCAAGGCTTTCAACAAACAGGCATTGCCTCATGGTATGGAAAAAAATTTCATGGTAGGCGTACATCAAGTGGTGAAATTTATGATATGTATGGGATGACGGCTGCTCATAAAAACTTGCCTTTACCTACTTATCTTCGAGTCCGTAATTTACAAAACAACCGTTCTGTGATTGTTCGGGTGAATGATCGAGGCCCTTTTCATCAGGGAAGGATCATTGATCTGTCCTATAGTGCCGCTTATCAGTTAGATATGTTAAAGCAAGGAACAGCCAGAGTGCATATTGAAGCCATTTTTTCTGCAAATGAACATCAGCAAGCAGTTTCATTTCCACAAGAGCTAAAGCCTGAGGTACAAAGTGAACGCTTTTATGTACTGAAAAAAGATCAGCAAACTATCAACGCAAAAGCAAGTAGCAATCTTAAGCAAAAAGCTTCCTATATACAAGTTGGAGCATTTGGGAATATGACTAATGCTCAGAATTTACAGCTTAAACTTGAAAAGGAGCAGCAGTTTCCGGTTAAGATAAAGTTTTTAAAAGTTAGTGACAATGTTTTTAAACGAGTTGTGATTGGGCCGATTTATGGACAAGGGCCAGCAGCAGAATTATTTGAGATTTTGTCTAGCAAATATAGCTCAAGTGTTAGATATATTAATGATTAGTGATAAATTTACTAGAGAAGTAGTTGCAAAATTATCCTTTTACATCATTTCTGCGTTAAAAATAAGCTGAAAATACTCATTTATTCATATAAACTCCGTTTTTCAGAATATTTTCGCCTTGATCTGAAGCAAAAACCTTAATTTTGCAAGTATCTCTAGAATATAAAAATATTAAATGTTATTATCTTGAGCAAGATTTTGATTGCTTTGTTGTTGATGCCCATTCCTAAGCAGAATTTCACGCATAATAACAAAATCATGGATAGTTAATGATGTGGTTTTACTATTGGTAACGAGTAACCATTAAGTTTTTCGATGTTAAATAATTTTGATGATAAATAAAGGTGAATAAATATGATCAAACTACTTTTTGTTAGTGCATTTTTGTTTCTAACGGGCTGTGCAACTACAAGCGATAATAATACTAATACTATTGAAGATAAAAGTAAGGCTAAGGATGAAGTCATTGTTGAAGCTAAGAGTAGCGGACTTTCTCTCGAAGAAGAAAAATACAGTATGCAAGCACTAAATGATGCAGATAGTCCATTAAGTATTCGTACTATTTATTTCGCTTTTGATAGCAGCGAATTATCTCCAGAAAGTAGCGATGTGTTAATTGAACATGCTAAATTTTTATCATTAAACCCAAGTGTTAAAGTGATTTTAGAAGGCCATACTGATGAACGTGGCACTCGTGACTATAACTTAGCATTAGGTGAAGGTCGTTCTAAATCTGTCCATGAATATTTGACTTCTCAAGGTGTTAGCATGAGTCAATTGGAAGTTGTGAGTTATGGAGAAGAGCAACCTGTTGCTACAGAACATAATGAAAGTGCATGGCAATTAAATCGTCGTGTAGAGATTGTTTATCAAGCAAACTAAGCTTTATTAGTAATAACTGGAGCAGATTTGTTGTAATAGCGAATCTGCTTTTTTGTTTTGATAAGCTAATTGTAGCAAATTTTATCTTTCAAACTTTGATATGCGTTTTTTAGCCTGCGTTATTGTTTTAACCCTTACTTGTTATGCTAATAATATTTTAGCTGAGACAGCTGATCGTAGCTTGCTTTTGCGCCTTGATAGGTTAGAGCGAATGATGCAATCCCAGTTACAATCAAGTGCTTTAAATAAAGTAAAACAATTACAACAAGAAAATCAATCTCTTCGCTCACAACTAGAACGGCAAGTATATGAGCATGAAAAGTTGAAAAAAAGATTACATTCCTTGTATCAAGACATGGATCGCCGTATTCAATCGATGGAAAAAACTTCCTCTCCTGTGGCAAGCTCAGTAGTTGATACTAGTAAGCTACAAACTGCCAGGGAAGATGCAAAGTCTATTAATCTTAACGATAACGTGGAAGAAAAATATCAAGAGCAAAAAAAATATCGTCAAGCCTTAAATGAATTAAACGCCTCTCATTATGCCAAAGCAGAAATTTCCTTTTTACAATTTCTCAAAGATTATCCTCAATCTTCATCAGCAGATTTGGCACAATATTGGCTGTCAGAAGCTAATTATGCACAACATAACTATAAGCAAGCATTAAGTGGTTATTTATTATTGTTAAAAAACTATCCCAGCAGTAGTAAACGTGCTGAAGCACAACTAAAAGCAGCTAATTGCTATTATGAACTGCATGATAATAAAAATGCCAAAAAAGTAGCATTAGCGTTGATTAAACAATATCCAAAATCAACGGAAAGTAAGCAAGCGAAACAATTATTAAAACGTTTAAAATAAATTTCTCTTGAATAGCTGTTAATAAAAATGTAGTATGTACACTCAAATTTTAGGCGCATAGCTCAGTTGGTTAGAGCACCACATTGACATTGTGGGGGTCGGTGGTTCGAATCCACTTGTGCCTACCAA
>CAYMMQ010000065.1:0-13080 GCA_964391585.1 uncultured Ectothiorhodospiraceae bacterium | reverse complement strand
TATAATTTTTAAGTGTTAGTTATTGAATTTATTATTTATTCTTGGCGACTAAAAAGATCTGCACCCAAATAAAATTCTTTTTAAATCTGTTTTAGGTTTAACTTTTCAGGGACTTAATTTATGATGGTCTATAGATAAGTTTTATTCGTATAAAATTAACCCAAACAAATATTATGGCGAAAATTAAACAACAAGATTTTATCAATAGCATTGCTGATGCTTTGCAATATATTTCCTATTATCATTCTGCTGATTTTATTCAGGCCATGGGTGAGGCTTATAAAAGAGAAAAATCAGACTCTGCTAAAGATGCCATCGCTCAAATATTATATAACTCACGCTTGTGTGCTGAAGGACAAAGGCCAATTTGTCAAGATACTGGAATTGTGGTGGTCTTTATAGAAATTGGTATGGATGTGCAATGGGAAAGTGATTTAAGTGTTGATGACATGGTGAATGAAGGTGTTCGTCAAGCTTATCTTTTGCCTGCGAATAAATTACGTGCCTCAGTTTTAAGTGATCCTGCGGGAAAGCGATTAAATACTAAAGATAACACTCCAGCAGTGATCCATTGTCGGATGATTAAGGGAAATAAGGTCAAAGTAAAATTGGCCGCAAAAGGTGGAGGCTCTGAAAATAAAGCACGTTTTGTTACCTTAAATCCTGGAGCTAACTTGGTCGACTGGATTGTTAATGCTGTTCAGGAAATGGGATCGGGATGGTGTCCTCCGGGCATTTTAGGGGTTGGAATTGGTGGTACACCGGAAAAAGCGATGTTATTAGCTAAAGAATCATTATTAGAACCCATATCTATGCATAAGTTGCAAGAAAAAGAACAACAACAAAAGCCTTTAAGTACCACTGAAGCCTTGCGATTGCAGTTATACCAAAAAATAAATGAGCTAGGTGTGGGTGCGCAAGGATTAGGTGGTTTGACAACGGTTTTAGATGTTAAAGTTAATGATTATCCAACCCATGCGGCCTCTTTGCCGGTTGCAATTATCCCTAATTGTGTGGCAACACGCCATATCCATTTTGAATTAGATGGTGCGGGCAGAGCTGAGTTTTTGGCTCCTAATTTATCTGATTGGCCGGATGTGGTTTGGAAAGCAGATGAAAAGTCAACTTCGGTGGACTTGGATCATTTAACAGCGGAAGATATAAAATTCTGGAAACCAGGACAACGCATATTATTAACGGGTAAAATTTTAACCGCTAGAGATGCCGCCCATAAAAAAATTACCGAGTTACTTGAGCGAGGTGAGGAACTACCTAATGGTTTGAGCTTTGAAAACAAGTTTGTTTATTATGTCGGACCAGTTGATCCAGTTAATGATGAAGTGGTAGGGCCTGCAGGGCCAACGACAGCAACCAGAATGGATAAATTTACTAAAATTATGCTGGAAAAATCAGGTGTTGCGGGCATGATAGGTAAAGCAGAGCGGGGTGATGAAACGATTGCTTTAATTAAACAGCACCAGTCCGTGTATTTAATTGCCGTAGGTGGGGCTGCATTTTTAATAGCCCAAGCGATTAAAAAGTCCAGAGTAGTTGCTTTTGAAGAATTAGGGATGGAAGCGGTGTATGAATTTGAAGTTGAGAACATGCCGGTGACAGTGGCTGTTGATTGCTTAGGAGAATCAGTACATAAAACGGGCCCACAAACTTGGCGGATCTATCCTGACTCTTAGCCTAATTCTTAGCCTATTATGCAACTAAAATTTTCAGTTGGAATGATCTTATTTTGCCTTTTAATCAATTAATAAAAAAATTGCAATTAGTGAGCGAATGGAGTGGGCGGGCGATTGCTTGGTTTACTTTAATTATTGTATTGCTGACCTTTGTTATTGTTGTCTGTCGTTATCTTTTTAATAGCGGTTGGATTATGCTTCAAGAAACCGTTATGTATCTGTATGCATGGATTTTTTTGCTCGGTATAGCTTATACCCTAAAACATGATGAGCATGTGCGAGTGGATATTTTTTATCAGAAATTTTCCAGCCAAAAAAAAGCATGGGTAAACCTTTTGGGTACCGTTTTTTTAATTTTCCCTATGGTCGGTTTTATGTTTTATTCTTGCTGGGATTATGTGCTTAATTCCTGGGAAATTTTAGAGCAATCGCCTGATGCCGGTGGTTTAGCTTTTGTTTATCTATTAAAAAGTGGCATATTTGTTTTTTGTTTTTTGTTGCTAATAGAAGGCATTGCTCAGTTTTTTTTGGCTTTAGCAAGTATTTTAGCAAAACAAGATTTAAACGAAGAACATGATAAAAAGCTTAGTATTGATGATTTTCATAAGGGGTAACTAAGTGGATGAATTAATGCCATTGCTTTTGTTTGTTTCAGTTTGTGTCGTTCTATTACTAGGATTTCCTGTTGCTTTTAGTTTAGGAGGTACGGCTTTACTTTTTTCCCTAGTCGGTTTATATACCGATACTTTTGATGCTGATTTTCTAGCTGCTTTTCCTAATCGCCTTTATGGCATTATGACCAATCAAACTTTACTAGCCGTGCCTTTGTTTATTTTTATGGGCATTATGTTAGAAAAAGCAAAAATTGCTGAAGATTTATTAGGAGCTATGGCTGATTTATTTGGCTCTTTAAAAAGTGGTTTAGGTTTATCAGTGATATTGGTCGGTATGCTGTTGGCCGCAAGTACTGGAATTGTGGGGGCAACGGTCGTCACTATGGGCTTGTTATCACTGCCTATTATGCTGAAACGAGGTTATCCCGCCAGTTTGGCTACAGGTACAATTTGCGCATCAGGTACTTTAGGGCAAATTATTCCACCATCGATTATTTTAATTTTATTAGGTGAAGTTTTATCTTCTGCTTATCAACAAGCACAACTTGATATGGGGATTTTCTCTCCAGAATCTTTATCGGTGAATGACTTGTTTGTTGGTGCTTTAATTCCTGGCATTATGTTAGTTGTTTTTTATATGTCGTATGTGTTTGCCTATTCATTGATAAAGGCAAAGAATTTTACAGTCACTGAACATTCAATCGCAGATGATAAGAAAAAAATCATTCATATTCTTAAAGCCCTATTACCTCCTTTAGGTCTGATTGTGATTGTGCTCGGTTCAATTGTGGCAGGCTTTGCAACCCCAACAGAAGCTTCTGCAGTGGGGGCCTTTGGTGCAATTATTTTAGCTTGCTTAAAACATGAGTTTAACCTTGAAATATTAAAATATGTGATGCGTTCTACCACTCGTATTACTAGTATGATCTTTATGATTTTTATTGGTGCGGCCATTTTTTCTTTGGTTTTTAAAGGTTTTTATGGTGATGAAATCGTTACGGACTTTTTAATGAGTATGGCAGAAGAAACCGAAGGTGGCTTTTTCCCTGCAGGGGCTTTTGTGCCGATATTAGTGGTGATGCTAGTGATGTTTTTTCTGGGGTTCATACTGGACTTTATAGAAATTACCTTTGTTGTTGTTCCTATTGTTGCTCCCGTTATTTTGTCTTTGGGAGTAGATCCGGTTTGGTTAGGAATTATGATTGCTATTAACTTGCAAACTTCTTTTTTAACACCGCCATTTGGTTTTGCAATTTTTTATCTTCGGGGTGTTGCACCAAAATCGGTTACAACCATGCAAATTTATAAAGGAGTTATTCCTTTTATTATTATTCAGTTATTGGTGTTGATTTTATTGGCATTTCAACCTGAAATAGTGACTTGGTTGCCCGCACAATTGTCTAAATAAACATTTTTATGAGTTTTTATCTTGCCTGAACTTCCCGAAGTAGAAACCACGCGTCTTGGTATTAAACCTTTTATCCTGGGCAAAAAAATCAGCTCAATTATTATTCGTCAGCCGCGTTTACGCTGGCCTGTAGATACAGCGTTGTCATCAATTTTTACCGATCAACAACTCATTAAAGTTGACAGGAGAGCAAAATATCTTATTTTGCAAACGCAAACACATTATTTATTGATTCATTTAGGAATGTCAGGAAGTTTACGCTTGATTGATCCCAATTGTTTTGATAATACTGAGATTCAAAAACACGATCATGTCGATATTGTTTTTGAAGATGGTTTTATTTTGCGTTATCGTGATCCAAGGCGTTTTGGTGCAATTTTATCGGGAAGTGGCGATCCATTAATGCATAAACTATTAGTAGATCTTGGCCCTGAACCTTTATCAAAACAATTTGAGCTTGAGAGTTTTTATCAGCGTTCACGCTCAAAAAAATGCTCGATTAAACAATACATCATGGATGGGAAAGTGGTTGTTGGTGTGGGCAATATATATGCTTGTGAAGCGTTGTTTTTATCTGCGGTTAAACCCGATAGAGTTGCTGCTAAAGTGAGTTTTAAAGCGTTTCAGCTTTTACATAAGGCAATTGTTCAAGTATTAACAGAGGCTATTGCCAAAGGTGGTACAACCTTAAAAGACTTTGTAGCCCCGAAACAAAACAACCGCACTCAAGCGGGTTATTTTCAACAACAATTATCAGTGTATGGTCGAGAAAATCAACCTTGCCATCGTTGTCAAACTATTATTTTACAACAAAAAATAGCGCAAAGAAGTAGCTTTTATTGTCCTTTTTGTCAATCTTAATCCATCTAGCGAAGGATTAATTTTAATAAGCAGCTTTGCTGTTTTAGATTTTCCCCTTTTTTTATGTCATAATGCCTTGTTTATATTGATACTAATATCTTGTTCAAAACCTTTAATGCAAGGCTATAACTATGTTAAAAAATGATCGTTTTCTAAAAGCACTTCTTCGTCAACCTGTTGATAAAACACCTGTTTGGATGATGAGACAAGCAGGACGTTATTTACCTGAATATCGTGAAACACGTAAACAGGCAGGAAGCTTTATGGATTTGTGTAAAAATCCAGAACTAGCGTGTGAGGTAACTATTCAGCCGTTGAGAAGGTATGATTTAGATGCTGCGATCTTATTTTCCGATATTTTAACCATCCCCGATGCAATGGGGTTAGGCTTGTACTTTGCAGAAGGTGAAGGACCTAAATTTAAATCCCCCGTTAGAACCGCTGCCGATGTGGATAAATTATATGTTCCAGATCCACATGGTGAATTAAATTATGTGATGCAAGCGGTTAGTGTTATTCGCAAAGAATTAGCTGGCAAAGTGCCTTTGATTGGTTTTTCCGGTAGTCCTTGGACACTGGCGACTTATATGGTTGAAGGTAGTTCAACAAAAGAGTTCGGTAAAGTGAAAGGAATGATGTTTGAGCAACCAGCAGTAATGCATAAGTTGTTGGATACATTGGCCAAATCAGTCACTTCTTATTTGAATGCACAAATTGAAGCTGGCGCTCAAGCAGTGATGATTTTTGATACTTGGGGGGGGGTATTAACTCCTCGAGATTATCAAGAGTTTTCTTTGCGTTATATGCAACAAATTGTTGATGGTTTACAGCGTCAAAAAGATGGGGCTGTTGTTCCTGTCACATTATTCTCAAAAGGTGCTGGACAGTGGTTAGATTTGATGGCTGCTACCGGATGTGATGCCGTTGGTGTCGATTGGACGATGGATTTGGTAGATGCAAGAAAGAAAGTGAATGATAAAGTTGCTTTACAAGGGAATATGGATCCCTGTATTTTATACTCTTCACCTGAAAGAGTGATTGAAGAAGTTAAAACAGTTTTAGCTTCTTATGGCCAAGTTGGAAATGGTGGACATGTATTTAATTTAGGGCATGGTATTCATCAACATATTAATCCGGATGTGGTTAAATACTTTATTGATGCAGTACATGAACATAGTATTCCTTATCACCAATAAATGCTAAATGTCACCAATAAATGCTAAATGTCACCAATAAATGCTAAATGTCACCAATAAAAGATGAATGATCAGGAGCTACTCAGATATTCCAGGCAAATCATGTTGCCTGAAATCGATTATCAAGGTCAGTTAGCCCTAAAGCAGTCCCGAGTATTGTTGGTTGGGTTAGGTGGTTTAGGATCGCCTATCGCTTTGTATCTTGCAGCTGCTGGTGTGGGGCATTTAGTGTTAAATGACTTTGATCAAGTTGAGCTAACGAATTTACAACGCCAGATTATTCATTCGAATAATAGTCTTGGTGAAGATAAGGTTATTTCGGCTAAAAATAATTTATTGAATTTAAACCCGGAAATTAAGATTAGCACCTATAACCAACGCTTGTCTGAGCCACAGTTATGTGAGCAAATTGAACTTGCTGATGTGGTGATTGATGCGAGTGATAATTTTGCCAGTCGATTTTTAATCAATAAAATTTCGTTCAAAACCAGCACACCTTTAGTTTCTGGTGCGGCTATTCAGTTTGAAGGACAAGTGAGTGTTTTTAACCAAACTAAAAACTCTCCTTGTTATCAATGTTTATATAAAGATACCGGAGCAGATACAGATTTAAGCTGCTCGGCCAACGGTGTTTTGGGGCCTTTGCTAGGTGTTATTGGTGGTATGCAAGCCATTGAAAGTATTAAAATTCTAACAGGAGTTGGTGATACATTAGATGGGCGATTATTATTATTTGATGCTAAACGAACAGAGTGGCGGCAACTTAAATTGAATAAAGATCCCGCTTGTGAAGTATGCCATCATCCATAAAGTTTTAACCTTGTTAGTAAAGGTTAATTTTTGACAACGAGAAAAATATGTCATTACAAGATCAGCAAGCTAAAATCACTTACACCTTAACAGATGAATCTCCTGCTTTAGCAAGTTATTCTTTATTACCAATAGTTAAAGCCTTTTTACAGCAGGCAAATATTGACCTCGAAACAAAAAACATTAGTCTTGCTTGTCGAATACTAGCCGTTTTTCCTGAATATTTATCCAAGCAACAGCAAAAAAGTAATGATCTTGAGCTGTTAAAAAAATTGGTGTTAAAAGCTGATTGTACGCTGATTAAACTTCCTAATATCAGTGCTTCAATACCACAATTATTAGCAGCGATTGCTGAGTTACAATCTCAAGCATATGCAATTCCAGATTTTCCCAGCGAACCAACCACTGATATAGAAAAAGAAATTAGGGCTCGCTATAACCAAGTCTTAGGCAGTGCCGTTAATCCGGTATTGCGAGAGGGGAATTCGGATAGACGAGTGCCTAAAGCGGTTAAAAATTATGCTAAAAGACATCCTCATAGTATGGGGCAGTGGGATGCAAGTTCAAAAACCAAGGTGATTAGTATGTCGGTAGGTGATTTTTATGCGAGTGAAAAGTCACAAACGATGGGAAAAGATGATTTACTTTCTATTGAATTGCTTGCTGACAATGGAGAAGTGCGATTTTTAAAACAAAATCTTATAGTAAATGAAGGCGATATTATTGATGCAAGCGTGTTACAGTTAGCAGCGTTAAATGATTTTTATCAACACTGTTTTACCCAGGCAAAGGCTGATGATATATTGGCTTCTTTGCATTTGAAAGCGACGATGATGAAGGTGTCTGATCCCATTATTTTCGGTCAGGCTGTTAACGTCTACTTTGCGCCAGTATTTGAAAAACATCAGTCTTTATTTACATCATTAGGCATTAATGCTAATAATGGTTTGGCTGATTTACATTTGAAAATTCAAGAATTAGATGATTCGCAACGATTAGAGATTGAGCAAGATTTGTTGCAATGTCTGCAAAATAATGCTGATCTGGCTATGGTGGATTCAGATAATCAAATTACCAATCTTCATGTGCCTAGTCATGTGATTATTGATGCTTCGATGCCGGCAATGATCCGTTCATCGGGGAAAATGTGGAATGCTAAAGGCAAGTTACAAGATACGTTGGCAATTATTCCCGACCGTTGTTATGCGGGTGTTTATCAACAAACTATTTCATTTTGTAAGCAACATGGAGCGTTTGATCCAGCAACGATGGGTAGTGTTTCAAATGTTGGTTTAATGGCTCAAAAAGCGGAAGAATATGGTTCGCATGATAAAACCTTTGAAGTTGCTCTGGATGGAAGGGTCGTTGTAAAAAGTCAGTCGGGTGAAATATTATTTGAACACCAAGTTAAAAAAGGTGATGTTTGGCGTTTATGCCAAGTAAAGCGTGAACCGATTGCTAACTGGGTTAAATTAGCGATTAACCGAGCAAGGTTAACGAAAACACCTGCAATTTTTTGGTTGGATCCCAATAGAGAGCATGATCTTCAGGTTAAAGCAATGGTCGAAATGTTTTTAGCAGAATATGACTTGGCTGATTTGGATATTAAAACAATGTCTCCCATTGATGCAACAGCTTATACTTTAGCAAGATTAAAAGCGGGTAAAGATACTATTTCGGTCACAGGTAATGTGTTGCGTGATTATCTAACCGATTTATTTCCTATTCTTGAATTAGGCACCAGTTCAAAAATGTTGTCCATTGTACCGTTGATGAATGGAGGTGGTTTGTTTGAAACGGGAGCTGGAGGTAGCGCTCCAAAACATGTACAACAATTTTTGGACGAAAACCATTTACGTTGGGATTCTTTAGGTGAGTTTCTTGCTCTAGCTGCGGCTCTTGAGCATATTTTCTTAACTCGGGGAAATAACAGAGCAAGTATCCTATCTCAAACCTTGGAGCAGGCTATTGAAAAATTATTGCAAAATAATCAATCCCCTTCTAGGATTAGTGGAGAACTGGATAATCGAGGCAGTCACTTTTATTTGGCGCTACATTGGGCAGAGGCATTAGCAGGGCAAAGTGATGATATAGAGCTACAGCATATTTTTTCAAAGTTATATACAAAGCTAAATACTCATCAGCAAGAAATTATACAGCAGTTGATTGTCAAAAAATCAAGCAAAAAAGCAAGTAAGGTAGATGTAAAGGGATATTATTTGCCCGATACCGAAGAGCTAGTTCGAGTTATGAGACCAAGTTCTTTGTTTAATGATATTCTTCAATTCATCACCAATAAAACTTGATGGGAGGATTAATGAAACAGTTCTTTTTATTAATAGGTTTAATGCTTTGCTTAACTTTATCTGCAAATTTATCTGCAAATTTATCTGCAAAAGAGTTATCACCTGAAAAAGTTTTGGGTGCGACAACCATTAATACCGAGCAAGCTAAAATGTTATTTGATAGGAATGTCAAATTTATTGATGTTAGAAGTGCTTCTGCTTGGAATTCTAACCATATTAAGGGAGCGTTTCATTTAGATAGTTCAAAGGGGCTGTTTACTTTAGAGAATTTATCTAAAATTGTAAAAACATCTGAGCCAGTTGTTATTTATTGTCATAGCGAAAGGTGTAATAAAAGTTCTAAGATGATTGATCAAGCACGCTTGTGGGACTATCGCCAGCTTTATTATTATCGTGAGGGGTTGACCAGTTGGAAAAGGAGTGGCTTTCCCGTTGCAACGGATTCTAAACCATATACTCAACCTCCTCGTCCCACGTTACCTCCAGAATTAATGGCTTCTAAAACGGCTAACGCTGCGCCAGCTCCTGAAAAAATGTATAAAATAAAATCAGATTACGATAGTAATACGGTTTTTGTGAACATTGGTGACTCTTCTCAAGTTCCTGAAACGGTTTATGTGGATAGTCGCTTGAGTGAAAAAAGTAAAACCGCTCTGTTAACAGAAGTCGAGGTTGATAAGCCTGTTGTGGTGTATTGTTTTGATAAAGGTTGTAAGAATGGTAAAACATTGGCAAATAAAATTGCAGATCTAGGATATGCTGATGTTTCTTTGTATGACAAACCATTTTCTAAATGGAAAAGTTTGGCTTATCCCATTGAAATAAGACAAAATCAAGCTAGTGCAAAAGTTGCCAATAATATGAGCGAAGTGCTGACTATTTCTACCGCTCAGGCGAAAGGCTTATACGAAAACAGTGCTTACTTTTTAGACTTAGGTTCATTAACGGATTGGGGTAAAGGCCATATTTCAATGGCGTTATTTGCGGGTGTTAATGATGGAGGATGGAATAGAAAAGCCATTCGTAAAAGAATTAACACATCTGAGTCCGTGGTCTTATATTGCCATCGAACAGAGTTATGTTCTGATGGACAACGATATGCAACGGAGATGAAAGGTTGGGGGTATCAACACGTTTATCTGTATAAAAATGGTTATACAGATTGGTACAAAGCGGGTTTGCCCGTTTTGCCTAGAACAGCCACCTTGAAAAAAGATGCTAAAATTTTACCCATAAATAAACCAGAGTTAATTCAGTTTGAGCATAACAAAGGTTTGGTTGTTCAGCTGACAGATTTATCTAAAAGGGCTGTTAAATTTTCTAATACGCGCGTGATTAATGTGCTTTCAGGTGAATTTAATCAGAGCTACTTTGCCCAGACTATTAATAAGACACAAGCAATACTTTTAGTTTGTCATGAAAGCCTGTGTGGTGAAAGTTTGTCTTTTGCTCGTCAAGTTTCTAGCTGGGGGTATAAAACGGTATTCAATTATTTATATGATGATAGTCATGACAATTTATCAGAGCTCGTAAAGAAAAGTGATAAAAAATTGATAAATGAAGAAAATAATATTATTCATTTAGAAACGTCCAAACGCTTGTATGACTTGGGTGGAAACTTTGTAGATGTTAGTAGTATTACTGAATGGAATAATGGCCATATATCCATGGCAAGGCATCTTAATGTTAAATCATCTGCCGAATATGAGAAATTATTAAATTTTTGGTTTAAGCCGTCAGATACGATTATTTTTTATTGTGCTACTAAAGATTGTATTGAAGCTTCTATATCACAAAAACTAGCTAAGAGCTGGGGATTTAAAAATAGTTACTTTTTTGCTGATGGTTTTGAGGCTTGGGAAGCTGCAGAGTATCCTATTTTGCCTCGTCAAGAAGAATTTGACAAGCTTGTGTTAAATATGGTCTCACCGTTGGAAGTTAAGCAACTATATCAACAAAATGCTTATTTTATTGATATTAGAACTAAAAGTGATTGGACTAAAGCACATATTCCATCAGCATACTTTTTGGAAGAAATGATGCTGGATGATGAAGTTGATGTGAATACTATGGAAGAGAAACTACTTTCGATTCCTTTTGTAAAAAATGGCGAACGTGAAACACCTGTAGTGATTCATTGTGATATGGTTAATTGCGAGCATGCTGATATTATTGCTTATGGCTTTATGGAAAAAGGATTCAAGCAATTATATGTCTATAAAGAAGATGCGATGAATGAAGAGTTATTTGTCAATTATTTGAATAATGGTAAACATGATGAGCAGTTACGATCAGCAGTAAAAATAGTAGGCTCTGCTGCCGCCAGAAAAAAGTTTAATAATGGTGCCTATTTTGTTTCAAGTTATGGGTATATTCCAGGCTCGTACTTTTTGGATTATCGCCGTAACGAATTATCAGCTAGTTCGTTACAACGTATTGCGGAATATAATGACAATATCGTTTTTTATTGCTTGGAAGACTTTGAGTGTCCAGAGGCAGAGCGTTGGACAAGAAAGGCACGAGACTGGAATTTTAAAAACACTCGATATTTTCGAGGTGGTTTTAATGGCTGGGAACGATGGGGGTATCCTAGTGAATACATGGCTAATGAAAATTTATTAAATGCTTTATTTGTTAATGAAATATTTCAAGGAGCTATACCAAGGAAGTCAAACCAGATACCAACACAAGTTGCCGAATTTTCGGCAGATAAAAAAATAGATGTGGAAACGGCATCTGAATTATTGCAAAAGAAAGCAAAATTTATCGATCTTCGGGGGCAATTAAAATGGAATCAAAGTCATATTCCACAATCAATTTCCTTAAATGAAGCTACAAAAGTGAGTCGAGCTATGCTTGATGAATGGCTTAAAACGTATTCAAATGTTGTTTTTTATTGCCAAAGTACAAATTGCATAGACCAACCGCAGTTGGAAGAAATAGATATCTATAGTTTACCAAATGTGTATATTTTAAAAACAGGGTTTGATGAATGGTTGCTATATGACAACCCTATTGAGAAATAAAACGATAAAAAGTAACTGCTGAAAAAACTGGCGCTTTTAAAAGGGAAGAACTCAATTCAAGAAAAAATACTAGCTGTTCTGTTTGCTTTTTTAGAAACTAATAATAAGTATCTAGTTTGCATTGATGAAATACAATGCGCACCGGAAATATTTCAAACGTTACCTAAGTTATTTAGATAAAAATAATAGTTGCAAGTTAAAGGCGAAGTGTTTCACCTGTTTGTATATCCCGAATTTGGCTTGGTTTTTTATCACCGCCTAGTGGAGCACAAAGAATATAATCCAGTTTATCCTGAAACTGTCTTCTTACTTGCAGGGCAGAATAACTTACCGGATGAGATGCTAAATTAGCACTAGTAGAAACAATTGGATGGCCTAACTTTTCACATAGTTCAAAAAGTAAAGGGTGTTGAGTGAGGCGTATTGCAATTTTTTTAAGCCCTTTTTTTGTTTGACCACATAATAAGTTAGAAACATTCTCTTTGGCAGGGACAATCCATGTTGTTGCACGCGTGTTCACTTGAGCGATAAGCTGAAGTTGTGATTGAGTTAATGGTTTGATATAAGCTGAAAAGTTTTCTAGCTGGGAGGCGATAATAATCAATCCTTTTTTGGGAGAGCGACTTTTTATTGAAAGCAATTTTTGTAATGCTGCTTTATTAGCGGGATCGCAGCCGAGGCCATAAACGGCCTCAGAAGGGTAAGCGATAACTTTTCCTGCTTGAATTTTTTTCTTAGCGAGCTGAATTTTCCAATGGTATGACATTTAAAAATGCTATAAAAAATCAGCTTTAGTGATACATATTGCTTTCTTCAAAAACAATATTCTCAATCCAGGAAAATGCTTCTTCTGAGCCGGAAATATTAAATAAAACCATGAGCGTGATCCACTGCATTTGCTCAAGATCAATTTTATCACTATTGATTGCAAGGGCGCGATCTATCACAATTTCTCTCAAGTCATGATTTAACACCCCTTTATTTTCCATATAATAAAGAAAACCTCGTGCTTGCAAAGAAAGGTGTAGTTGCTCAAATTCACTATAAACTCTATGAGAAGTATTGCCTTCGATATCAAAACTTAAATGATGATCTTTTAAATCAGCCAGATCATCTAACCACTCAAATGCTTTACGTATGTTTTTTTTATCAAAACCGGCCAGAGAAA
>CAYMMQ010000064.1:0-13238 GCA_964391585.1 uncultured Ectothiorhodospiraceae bacterium | reverse complement strand
TTTTCGCACGGAGAATGTGAGTATATACGAATATATGACCATTTGAGTACGAAAATAACGTAGAAATTGGCAAAAAGATGAATGCGCAGATTAGTTACGAATACTCTTTAAAACTTTGGAAAAACATATGTCAACAAATAATATTGAAAATACAGAACCTAAAAACACAAGTGTTGAGGACAAGAACGAGGAAAATAGTACTCAAGAAAATAAAACAATAAGTGTTGAAAACACTAACAAGAAAGTTGTCACTAAAAAAGCAACAACAAAGTCAAAGCTTAAACCTGTTGCTCAGAAGGTGGAGGAGGAGCCCCTTATCGATATTGATGGTAATAAAATTAGTCAACAACTGCTGATTGAACGATACAAAGAACTACATGAGGAAAATATAAAGTTAAAAAAAACGAATCGCAAAGCAATTCGTCGTTTTCGCCGTGAAGAAGAACTTAAGCCCTATCAGGCTGAGTTAATTGCCATGCAAAAATATCTTGAAGAAAATAAACGTCGTATGATTATTATTTTTGAAGGTCGAGATGCTTCTGGTAAAGGGGGAACTATTCGTAGAACAACACGTTATATGAATGAAAAGCATTATCGTATTGTTGCCTTGGGAAAACCAACTGAAGAGCAAAGAACACAATGGTTTTTTCAAAAATATGTCTCTCAACTACCTTCAGCCGGGGAAGTAGTACTTTTTGATCGTAGCTGGTATAACCGTGCAATGGTAGAGCCTGTTTTTGGTTTTTGCACTTCAGAAGAATATAAAAACTTTATGAAGGGGGTGGTTGGATTTGAAAAAGACTTAGTGAGACAGGGAACTATTTTAGTCAAATTATATTTCAGTGTGACTAAAGAAGAACAAGAAAGACGTTTTGAACGTAGAAAAACCGATCCGTTACGTCAATGGAAATTATCAGAAGTTGATGTACAGGCACATGAAAAGTGGGATGACTTTACCAATGTAAAATATCAGATGTTAAAACGTACCCATAGTGCTGTATGCCCATGGACCATTATTCGTTCTAACGACAAACATCAGGCTCGAATTAATACTATTCGCACTATTATTAATAGTGTTCCTTATGAGCATGTAAATACCGAACTCGACTTAGTGCCTAATCATAATATCGTTTATTCTGGAGCTAGAGAAATAGAATTAATGGAAGCTCAACGCATTCGTGAAGGGAAGTTTACTGCTTAGATTAAACTTCAGCAATAACATGAATAATATTTTCTCCCCCTTACTAGCTTCTGCAAACACCATTATCATTGGTAAAGAGCGGCAAATTAAACTCGCTATTTGCTGCTTGCTGGCTAAAGGACATTTGCTGATAGAGGATCTCCCTGGCATGGGAAAAACCACTTTATCACACCTTTTAGCTAAACTTTTTGATCTTGAATTTCAACGTATTCAATTTACCAGTGATATGATGCCGGCAGATATTATCGGTACCAGTATATTTAATAAAGAACAGCATGAATTTGTTTTTATTAAAGGTCCAGTATTTAGTCAGGTGGTACTAGCGGATGAAATTAATCGTTCCTCAGCTAAAACGCAAAGCGCCTTATTAGAAGCAATGGAAGAAAATCAAGTATCCATTGATAGACAAACTTATCCACTTGAGCAACCATTTTTTGTGATTGCTACTCAAAACCCTCGTTATCAAGCCGGAACCTTTAGCTTGCCTGAGTCACAATTAGATCGTTTTTTAATGTGCTTACAATTAGGTTATCCTGATGCAATCACTGAACGAAAAATTTTATCGGCGCAAGGGCATAGAGAGGCACTAAACCATATTCAGCCCCTATTTAGCATCAATGAATTAATCAACTTACAACTAAAAGTCAGCAAAATTCATGTAGCTGATGCGGTTTTAGATATTGTTCAGGCTATTCTTAAACGCTCCAGAGAAAGTCAGTTATTTATTACCGGGCTTTCTCCTCGTGCGGGGATAGCCTTAATAAATGCCGCTAAGGCTTGGGCTTTTATCCATAATAGAAGTATGGTGATTGCCGATGATATACAGCAGGTTCTCCTACCCGTTATCAGCCACCGCCTACAAAGTGTTGACTCTGATAATTTAAGTGAAGCTCAAATCTTGGAACAATTTAATGATATAAAGATGTTTTAAGTCTTTAAGCAAGGCTCAAGCAATAATCTAAAACAGGTATAGTTATCATGCGGAACAAAGGATAATACTGCTTGATTGATGATAGATAATTCTTTTGCCATATACAAACCAACACCCGTTCCTGAGTTTTTAGTAGTAAAAAATGGCTCAAATAGTTGAGCAATATTTTCTTGCTTAATCGGCTTGCCATAATTAATAATATCAAGGATTATTGCTCTGCTCTGATAGAGTTTCACTTCCACTTTATTACTTTCATTTTCACTATGCTGCAAGGCATTTTGAATCAAGTTATTAATAATCTGTCGCAAGTGATGAGGATCAAAATTAATAATTAATGGGCCATCTTGTAAATCAAGATTAATTTTCTCAGCTGGAAAGTTAATCTGCTCGGTGAAAAATGATTTTAACCAACTATTGAGCTCAATTTCTTCCTTATCACCTTGGTGCCGTTTACTCAAATTTAATACTGTATCAATGATGGTATTAAGGCGATGTGATTGTTTATCAATTATTCGTGTTAGTCGTTTATCTTGTTGTTGGATAGTATCTGACTCAGCTAATAACTCACCCGCATGGCTAATTGCGGCGAGTGGATTTCTGATTTCATGCGCAATACTTGCGGTTAAACGCCCAAGGGAAGCAAGTTTTTGTTGTTGAGCTTGTAATTTTACCTGTGAAACATCATCCAAAAAAATAATCGTGTCATAATTTTGAGACTTTTGTAAGTTTGAAAAATGTGGTAATACTTCAACTGTGGTATCTTCGAGTATATAACTTTCTTTATCACAATCTTTATTTTGTTGCCAACTTTTTAACATGAGAGATAACTGAGCAGAAACCTCATATAAATAAGTACTTTTTTTATGTTGTAATAATGCACATAATTTGACAGCGGCTTCATTTTTCAAAATGATTTTTTCTGATTTATCAATCAAAAATACCGGGGTGGTTAATTTGTGGATCACAAACTGAGCCAGGTCTTCCATACCTTCTAAATCTTCACCCATCTGCATGGCTAATGCTTCGGTATTCTTAATTTTTTCAATTAAGTAATTCGTTAACATTACCGTAGCAAAAAGGATCATTCCCAACACCCCAGCCGGAGGGTAAGATAAGGAGATCCCAAAGTTTAAAAATAAATAAAGTTGATCCAGTAAAATAAAAATTGATGCTACGGCAGCATAAAAATAGGAAATGGTGCGAACTAGGAAAAAACTTCCAGCCGCAATTGGAATAATAATTAAAAATCCAACACCACTTGAAACACCACCACTAGCATGCATCAAAAAGACAATGGCTAAAATATCAACAATTAATTGAGTATGTGTTTGTAATGCAAAGGAAGGCCAAGTTCGCTGTATAGTAAAGTTACTAAACAGGCTAAAAATAAAATAGACTAAACTGACTTGATAAAATAAACGGGGAGCAAGATCAGCATAAGGACTTAATTCAATTTTAAAATAAAAAAAACTAACAAATAAGCCTGAAACTAATATCCGGTAGATATTAAATAAATACAGTGCCCGCCAACGATTTGCTAATTGTCTATCTAACATTTACAGGAAAAAATTATGAGGATTTATGATCTTCTTCTGTTTTACCTGCATCGGTTTTAGTAGCTTCATTTTTACTTTCTTTTTGTTTTTCAGGTGATAAATCTTCATCCATTAATATGCGTTGTGCATCACCTTCCATATCATCAAATTGTCCTGATTTTATTGCCCAAAACAATAATGCCACTAAGGTAATACCAATCACAATCATGGTTGGGATTAAGCCATATATAACTTCCATTTTCTTTCCTATTTGTTAAATTTCCATCTTAAGCGTGCTGCATTTGCAATAACTAATAAAGAACTAATAGGCATTGAAATGGCGGCGACTAAAGGGGTTATCATTCCTGACATTGCTAAAGGGACCATAATTATATTATACAAGATTGACATACCAATATTTTGTTTAATAGTTTTTAATGTTGCTTGTGATAATTGCGCTGCCAGCATAATTTTATTCAATTCGCCATTCATCAAAATGATATCAGCACTATCTATAGAAACATCCGTACCAGTTCCCATAGCAATACCCACATCAGCTCTTACTAATGCTGGGGCATCATTGATCCCATCTCCCACCATGGCGACTTTATAGTCATTTTGTTGTAACTTTTGAATATGTTTATCTTTTTCATCAGGAAAGACTTCAGCAATAACCTGAGTTATTCCAAGTTTCCCAGCCATATATTGAGCGACTTCCTTTTTATCACCGCTTAATAAAGTGATATTAAAGCCTTGTTGTTGCATTTGCTTAACCACATCATGTGCATTTTCACGTTGTTCGTCAGCAATCACAAATGCCATAATTCCAGCTTTTTCTAACCATGCATACGCAACCGTACAACCTGCTAAATAATAATGTTGCATTTGTTCGGCTAGTTGTGCTGATAAATTATCAGAAATTGAAGTAAAGGTTTTTATCCATGCTAATGAGCCCACCACAATTTTTTGTTGCTGATATTCCGCTTGCAAGCCAGCACCGGAACTTATCTTAATATTTTCTAATTCGTGCAAAATTTTAGAATTGTTCATAAACTCATAAAGCTTGCCTAAATTTACCATAGATTTTGCAATCACATGCTCTGAATTTTTTTCTAAATAACACGTTAGCTGTATTAGTTTTTGCTGTTCAATTGTTATATGCTGTTTGAAGTCTTCATCTATTTTTATTTTTTCAATTTCTTCATTATCATTAATCGAGTATATTTGACTAACTTGCATCTTTCCTTGTGTTAAAGTACCTGTTTTATCAAACACAAAATGCTTGATAGAAGATAAAATCTCTAATACCGCACCATGTTTAATTAATATCCCTTTTTTAGCAGCCACACCTGTTGCAACAGCTATCGCCATTGGGGTTGCTAAACCAAAAGCACATGGACAGGTAATAATAAGTACGGAAGTTGCTGCCATCAGGGCAAACTCAAAATTTGTATCAAACCAAAAAACAAAGGTAATCAAAGCTAATATCAAGGTAATGCTAACAAACCAGGGGATAATTCGATCAGCCGTACACTGAATAGGTGCTTTACTTGACTGAGCTTCATCAACCAAATGGATAATTTTTCCTAAATTCGTATCACGTAATAATTGGGTCACTTGCACCGTTAACACACCTTCTTTATTGGCAGTGCCAGCAGAAACCATATCTTCAACCGTCTTACTAACCGGTACAAACTCACCTGTAAGCATCGACTCATCAACGACACTTTCACCTTTGATAATCTTTCCATCAACCGGGATTTTCTCGCCTGCTTTAACCATAACCAAGTCATCAACTTTTAGGCTTTTTACAGGAACTATTTTGGTATCATTATCTTCAAGTTTAGTCGCTATTTTAGGCTGTAAATCTAGTAATCGTTGCGAAGATTGCACTGCCATTCTTTTTGACATCGCTTCTAAATATCTTCCGGTTAAAATAACAAAAATAAAATTAACCACGGTATCAAAGTAGACATGGGCAATTTCAGAGCCCGTAATAACGACATAACAAGAGTATAGATAACTTATAGTTGCACCAATAGCAATCGGCAAGTCCATATTGAGGTGGCGATTGATTATGCCGGTTATCGCGCCTTTGTAAAATGGATAGCCAGAATAAAACAAAGTTGGAGTGGCAAGCGCCATACTAATCCAATAAAATAAATTTCTAAAATCACCTTCATCCGCACCGGTATATAGTGCAATTGAAATCCACATCAGATTCATGGCTGCAAATGCAGCAAAACCCAACCGAAATAAAATGCTTCTATTTTGTTTTTTTATCGACCCTTCGGCGACTTCAGGATCAAAAGGGACAGCAGCATAACCAATTTCGCCTAATTTTTGCATCACCGTTGAAAGCTTGATTTGTTCATTATCCCAACGAAGCCGTAACTTTCTTGCACTTAAATTTACATTTGCTTCGATAATGCCAGAGAGTTTGCCAATTCGTTGTTCTATCAGCCATACGCATGCGGCGCAGTGAATACCTTCGATCAACAAATGAATTTCACGTTGAGGAGTTTTACCTGACTGTTCAATATGTAGCACATAATCTAGTTGAATTTCATCTAAATCGTATAGCTCTAATTGACTATCAATTTCAGGGGGAGGTTGTAGTGTTGTTCCTTCAGGGGTTCGGTGATAAAACCCTTGCATACCTGAACCAATAATTGCTTCACAGACCAATTTACAGCCATTACAGCAAAATAATTGTTGCTCATTATTTATATTGCCACTATAAATATTTTCTTCCGGCAAGGGCAGGTGGCAGTGGAAACAGGTATCTTTCAAGCTTTTAGTCGATGTGTGGGTCACAAAACAACCTTAAAATGAGTTGTTAATATAGCTATATGCTGAGCTGCTAACTCATACATAAATAATGAACAGATAGAAGATCAAACCAATCAATCTTTAACAAAGATTTCTTTACCATAATTCACTTCAGCGCCATCGATCAAGCTACTACCAATGATATCCCACTTACCTTTAAGTGCAAAAGTAAGTTCAGCTTGATATTGTTGAGTTTCTTCATTAAGTAGCATAGGCATTGAAAAATCTTTTTTCGCATCAGAAGGGCGGTAAACATATAAGGTCACATTTTCCATTTTAGGCTGCTTACCTTGTTTGTCTTTTAAACTAAAAGCAATTGTTGTTGCCTTATCAACATGCATCTCTTGTAATTTGAAACTTGGTGTCCATTGATGATTTTGAGCCAGTTTTTTATGCATATTCTTTTCATAATTTTCCCCACGCTCATAAAAATCAGGTGATACCAAGCCTGAAAAACCCGTAATCGATTGTGTTACCATATAAATATTAACCGATAACACAATCAATACCAAACTTATCCAAACGATAACCCATGGGCTTTTGTACCATACTGTTTTTTTGTTGGTTTCTTCTTGTATTATATTGTTTTTCATTTCCATTTCTATATTTTTTATTTTTGAGGGCCAATAAAAACACTATCTCTGCTGGCATGATGTTTATTACCTTCGGCATCTGTTCCAGTTGCAGTAAAAGTTATTTCATTAGATGCTTTCGCTAAATTCTGTGCAGGAATTCTCACAAAAATAGTTATTGGTGTCACTGTGCTGTGTTTGGCAATTATTTCATCTTTTAAACCATCAATCTCAATGCCTTCAAAATGATGATTGTTATCTGCTTCAACCAACATTTTCATATCTTGATTAGTCTTATTCAGAATTTTTAAAACATACTTGTTTTGTATAGAGCCATCACTTTGTTGCACAAATAATGGTTGTCTTGAGTGAATGGTTTTTAATTCTAGTGATGACATAGTCATAATGCCATATACAATACCGATCACGGATATTAATAAGATGGAATTATAAATAATAACCCTTGGTCTTTTATAAACAGGTAATTCTTTTTTACCCATAATTTCATCCCAAGAGGCATAACGAATTAATCCTTTGGGTTTATCAATTTTTTCCATTACTTCATCACAGGCATCAATGCACAAACCACACATAATACAGCCTTCTTGTTGTCCACCTCGGATATCAACCGCTGTTGGACATACGGCAACACATTGGTTGCAATCTATACAATCACCTTGATCTACAGGTCTTTCTTTCCCTTTAACTAAACGGCCTCTTTTTTCACCTCGAGTAACATCATAACAAGGAACAATAGAAGTATTATCAACCATCACTGCCTGAATACGCGCATAAGGGCATAACCAAAAACATGTTTGTTCGCGTAAGTAACCCGCTAAATACATGGTGCCACATATAAATAAGAATACGGTAAAATAAGCGACATATGCTGCTTGAAAGGTAAATAAATCAATCCATAGTTGGTATACATCTGTAAACCAAGCGACAAAACTAACGCCTGTTAATATAGAAATCAGTAACCATATTAGATTCTTTTTAACATGAATCATAATTTTTTTGCTATCCCAAGGGGCTGCATCAAGCTTTCTTCGTTGTGCAGGTTTACCTTCAAACTTTTCTTCCACCCAGGTAAACACATCTGTCCAGACTGTCTGGAAGCAAAAAAATCCACACCAAACTCGCCCGGCAAGGGTGGTGGATACAAATAATAAAATGGCTAAAAATAATAAAACATAAGATAACATCCACAAATCTTGTGGCAGGATCGTAAGGTGAAATAAGTGAAATTGACGATTAGGTATGTCATATAAAATGGCTTGTCGATCGCCTAAGCGAAAATAAGGTCCTATAAAAAACAATAACCAGATAGAGTTTGCTGCCCATTTTAGTGTTCTAAACTTGCCACTATTTCTTTTTGCATGGGTTTTAACATCACCAGTATTAACAGTATGTTCAGTTGCTTCTTCATACAACTCTTCAATACTTTGTTCATGAATTTCTTTATCTGACATAATTTTTACCATCGTTGTATATTAAGATTTTTTCATTATAACAAAAAAAAAAGGAGAGTTATATTCATCTCTCCTTTTCTTAATCTAATTCTAGATTGGATTCAGACTTTAATCTTCACTATGATCGGTATTAATTTTATCCAATGCCTTTTTGAAAATAAAACCTAAGACTATCACAGAACCTACTACACTGAGTATAGCTCCCCAAAAAACTGCATCATTCATTTTTCATCTCCAGTTGTGTAAGATACTTTAGAGGTAAACAATATCTATGCAATTAACCGCCTTACTCCAAAGATTTGAGCTGGAGGTTAATTGCTGAGAAACAAATTTACTTACCACCACCAAATTTATGTACATAAACAGCTAATTTCTTAACTTCAGAGTCAGTTAATTTATGTTTAAATGATGGCATTTGCGCATTTCTTGTTTGAGTACCACCAGCATTAACACCATAAGTAATAGTACGTTTTGCACTAGCCAATTTATCAGCTTCGTTAAAACGCCAAATACCATCGGTTAGGTTTGCAGAGCCCATCATAGTCATGCCTTTAGCATCACTACCATGACAAGCAAAACAAGCAGCTTTACCCGTAAACAATGCTTTACCTGCTGCATCATCTTTACCCTGACTTAAACCAACCACATAATTAGCCAAAGTGTCAATTTCAGCTGCTGACAAAGTGCCTTCATGTGCAGGCATCATTGGCTGACGACCATTGGTAATAGTAGTTTGGATATTTTCAATTGTACCACCATGTAACCAGTCATCATCCGCTAGAACAGGAAATCCAACGTTACCTGAACCACCTTTACCATGACAAGCAGAACACTTGTCACCAAAAAGCACCTTACCTGAAGCTTCAACATAAGCAGAAATTTCAGCATCCGCTAACATTTCTTTAGCACTCATGTTCAAAATCTTATCTTCATAAGGTTTACGAATTGCTTTAACTTCGTCCATGGCTGCATAATATTCACCCATAGCAGTCCAACCTGTCACACCTCTTGAAAAGTTGCTTACTAGTGGGATTGCAGGATAAATTAACCAGTAGCAAACAACAAAAGCAATACTTGCGTAAAACGCTTTCAACCACCAACCAGGAACTGGATTAGCTAATTCCCTCAGGTTATCGTCCCAAATATGCCCAGTATTATTTTCACCTGGAAAAGGATTATGTTCTGACATTATTTTTTCTCCGTATTAGATGTTTTATCGGCCTCAAATAAATATTTTTGTTCTTCCAATATCTCTTTATTTTTTGGCCGAAAAACGTAAAAGTATGCAATAGCCATCAGGACAAATGTTACTAAAGTCATCAGCAAACCTGCCCAATCTTGAGTTGTCATTGCGCTCCAGTCGGTATAAAAATACCCTTGTGAATTTTCAGCAACTGACACCTCAGATACTACATTACTCACGATAAGTAACTCCCTCTTGGAATTTAACCATTGTTCCAAGAGACTGTAAAAATGCAATAACTGCTTGCAATTCAGTTTTACCTGTAATTTCAGCAGCACTAGCAAAGTCTTCATCTTTATAAGGAACACCTACTGTTGCCAAACCTTTCATATGATCAGCAATCTCTGCACCATCAACTTTATTAGTTGCTAACCACGGATAGTTCGGCATTACGGATTCAGGAACTACAGAGCGAGGAGCTTTTAAATGTTGCATATGCCACTCATCTGAGTACTTACCACCTACGCGAGCAAGATCAGGACCAGTACGTTTTGAACCCCACTGATATGGATGATCATACATTGACTCAGAAGCCAATGAATAATGTCCATAACGCTCGTTTTCATCACGAAATGGTCTGATCATTTGCGAATGACATAAAAAGCAACCTTCACGGATATATACATCCCTACCTGCTACTTCAAGTGGTTTTAAAGGTCTTACACCATCACCAGCTCTCCAATCTTCTAAGTGATTGTTTTTTGCATCCCAAACAACACCTGGAATAAACTTAGCTGCTAAAGGACCATTATTTAAACATTTTTCTGGTGCCTCGGCACTACATCCTGCAGGAACTTCATCTGTATCCAAATAGAACAAAGGTGTGATTTCAACAAGACCTGCTATAGAAACCACAATAAATGTTAATACAAGAAATAAGCCAACATTCGTTTCCGCTTTTTCTTGTAAACCTTTTGGTTGTGAATCATGTGACATAATATACTCTCCCTTACGCCGTTACAGCAGCTGTTTGTGCCGCTTTGATTGAACCTTTTTCTTTTGCTTGCATTGCTGTCATAATGACGTTATATGCCATAATTGCTGCGCCAGAGAAGAAAATAAATCCGCCAACTGCTCTCATTGCATAATATGGATGCATTGCTTCCACACTTTCTGCAAAAGTATAAGCCAGTGTACCGTACCCATCATACGCACGCCACATCAAACCTTGCATGATTCCTGACACCCACATTGCCACAACATAAACAATTGCACCAACAGTCGCCATCCAGAAATGAAGATTAATCAGTTTTTGTGAATACATAGGTGTATGGAATACTTTGGGTACCATATGGTACAAAGCACCAATACCCACCATAGCAACCCAACCTAATGCGCCAGAGTGTACGTGGCCAACTGTCCAATCCGTATAATGAGATAAGGCATTAACCGTTTTAATTGACATTACCGGACCTTCGAATGTTGACATTGCATAGAATGCTAAAGACATAATCAAGAAACGCAATACATAATCGTTACGTAATTTATCCCATGCACCTGAAAGTGTCATCATACCGTTAATCGCACCACCCCATGAAGGAATGATCATTGCAATAGATACCGCAGCACCCAATGAACCTGTCCAATCAGGTAGGGCAGTATATTGTAAATGGTGAGCGCCTAACCATACATAACCAAAGGACAATGCCCAAAAATGAATCACAGACAAACGGTATGAAAAAATAGGACGATTTGCTTGTTTCGGTACAAAGTAATACATGATCCCTAAGAAACCAGCCGTTAGGTAGAAACCTACCGCATTATGTCCCCACCACCATTGAATCATCGCATCTTGAACACCAGAATAAATAGAATAAGACTTGAATAAACCCACTGGAATAGCCGCACTGTTTACCACATGAAGCAAAGTAATCATGGCCATCATGCTCATAAAAAACCAATTTGAAACATAAATATGCTTGGTATTTCTTTGAGCGATTGTCATAACAAAGTTAAAGAAAAAAGATACCCATACGACGGCAATCGCTAAATCGATTGGCCATTCTAACTCAGCATATTCTTTAGCTTGTGTAAAACCTAATGGTAGAGTGATTACTGCGGAAACAATAATCAGGTTCCACCCCCAAAAGGTAAACCATGCCATTTTTTCGCTCCACAATCGTGTAGCACATGTTCTTTGTACAGTGTAAAATCCTGTCGCCATCAAAATACAACCACCAAATGCAAAAATTACCGCATTGGTATGTAATGGACGTAAACGACCAAATGATATATAAGGACTGTCGAGGTTTAATACTGGCCATGCTAATTCTGAGGCAATATATACCCCAACAAACGTACCAACTGCTAAATAAACAGCAGTCATTACGGCAAACCAGCGAACAACATCGAAGTTATACTTCTGCTCCGCTGCAGCTTCTTCCATAATATTCTCCAAAAAATTAATGATGATTAGAAGTTTCGTTTCAAATTTACAAACACTCTTGATAAATCTTTTAAGCTTAAATCGTTAATTACTTAATGCTGAGTTAAGGTTAAAGTGATTTATCAAGAGTGTTGCATGGTGGTATTCTGCCTCTTTTCAATGTGGATATCAACGGTTTTAAAAAAAAATTCTAGACTGTTATCACTTATTTAAAAAGGCAATCGAGTTTTTGCTGTTTAACTTATTGATTTTATAAGTTTTAGCTAACTTGAAAAAAGTTCCCATGTTTGTAAAAAAAATTGTGCTGATGTGAAGCAAGGCTCATTATTTTTTATTGATGTAAATTTATTGTAATTTCTTTTCTTTGTTAACACGCTCTATGGTTTTCATCACAGTACTCTGAATGCGGTGAAAATCTGCTACAGGAGCATATTGAAACACTTCTTTTGCTTTGGTACTGTATATAATTAGTAATCCCTTAGCAGGATATAACCAAAATTGGGTTTCTTGATCGGCTTGCTTTATTTCATCAGCATCACCAAAATAACTTTTTAAAATATCCTCTGGTACATTAATAAGGGGAATAAAGGTTAAGGATTTGATAGTGCGATTGTTTAATACTTGCTTTAAATCTTCAATCGGGTATTGAATAGAGTGTGATTCATGTATTTGAGGTTGACCAGAGTTTTTCATGAGATAATCTACTTCAAGCCCAGAAGAGTCTAATTCAAGCACTACTTTTGCACGAATACCAGACACACTCACTTTTATAAAATAGGCTTCGACACTAATACTATTATCTTCTTTTTCAAACCAGGCTAAGGTATATTCGCTTTTTAACACCTTATCAGCGTCGCCTAAAGTATCTTTCCCTACATTCAAATCAATCACCTTCAAAGTATTGGGATCTAGCACTGTAATCTGCCAAGGTAAGTTGGTGACACGCTTTTTATTGCTTAGTTTAGAATCAGGGGTTGTTAAATTGCTGTATAACCAAAATGAAAAAGCAAAAATAACAACGGTAATTAATAAGGTGGTGGGTTTTAACAAAATGATTCTCCAAATT
>CAYMMQ010000063.1:0-13310 GCA_964391585.1 uncultured Ectothiorhodospiraceae bacterium | reverse complement strand
TTATATATGAAAGATATTATTATTATTATTAGTCATATATTTTTTTGTGGATAAGTATGATTTTTTGTTTTAAATCAATAAATTAATTATGTTTTTATAATGGTATAAAATACCTAATAATTATGGTTTAAAAAGGGATAAATGATATTATTAATTTTATCTGCAAACTATCCACATTTATTAAAAATTTATACAGAAGTTATCCACTACTTATTGACTATTTTCATTCTGTAATAATAGGTAAAATAATATCTAGTTTTTTGAATATGACTTTATTTATAACTAATAAATCATGTTTAACTAGCGTATAATACTGAATTTGATACTTTTATACTGAGTTTGAATTTTTTATCAGTAATTTTAATCAGGATTATTAATGAGTTGGGAAAATTGTTTAGAATATTTGCGTGATGAAATACCTGCTGATGAATTTCAGACTTGGTTACGCCCATTACAATACTCTATTTTAAGCAATAACTTGCTGTTATTTGCGCCTAATCATTTTGTTGCAGACTGGGTAAGTAAAAAATATTATGAAAAAATTTTATATTATTTTAATAATGTATCTACTGCTAATTATGTAAATGTGCAAATAAAAGTTGGTGAAGTGGAACAAAATGCTACTGAATTAATAGATCAGAGAAAAAATAATAAATCCTTAACTAAAACAGAAAATCCGAAAGTTGTTCACTCTAATAAACAAGCAAATACATTAGATAATAAATTAACATTTGAAAACTTCATTGAAGGAAAATGCAATATTTTAGCACGCACAGCCGCTATGCAAATTATTGATAGAACCGGTGAAATTGATACAGCAAGTTATAATCCTTTTCTTATTTATGGTAGTACTGGATTAGGAAAAACCCATTTAATGCATGCTATTGGTAATGCAATTTTAAAAAATAATAAAGATGTAAATGTTTTTTTTCTTAATTCTCAAAAATTTGTTCATGCAATGGTATCTGCAATACAAAATAATACGATTGAAAAATTTAAAGATTTTTATCAAACCGTTGATGTGTTATTAATCGATGATATTCAATTATTTGCTGGTAAAGCTAGAACTCAAGAAGAATTTTTTCATATTTTTAACTTTTTAATTGAAGGTCAAAAACAAATAATTATGACCTGTGATACTTTTCCAAAAGAAGTTGAAGATATCGAAGAACGATTAAAGTCACGTTTTAGTTGGGGTTTGTCCGTGGGAATTGAAATGCCGGATGTAGAAACTAGGGTTGCAATTTTAACTTCTAAAGCTGCTGGTTTTAAGGTTGAGCTTCCTCAAGATGTAGCTTTTTTTATAGCTCAAAATATACGTTCAAATATTAGAGAATTGGAAGGCGCATTAAAGCGGGTATTAATGACATCACGCTTTTTAAACTCCCCAATTTCTATTGCTTCTGCTCAAGAAGCTCTTAAGGATCTTCTATCGGCTCACGAAAAACTAATAAGTTTAGAAAATATTCAAAAGACGGTAAGCCAATACTATAAAATTAGAATAGCAGATTTACATTCTAAAAAAAGAACTCGAAATATTACCAGACCACGTCAATTAGCCATGTATTTATCGAGAGAATTAACTAAATTTAGTGTTTCTGAAATTGGAGATGCTTATGGTGGTAGAGATCATACGACCGTTTTAAATGCATGTAAAACAGTTAAAAAATTGATCCTTGAAGACACAAAATTTAATGAAGATTATATTAATCTCAAACGAACACTTATAGGTGGTTAACTTTTATATGAAGATAAAATTTTCAAGAGATGAAATTATAACACCTCTTTCATTTTTAAGTACGGTTTCTACTGATAAAAACACCAATTTCCCTATAGTTGCCAATATTCTTATTCTTGCAAAGGATAATAAAATTTATCTAATGGGTTCAGATCTTGAGTTAGAATTATCAATTATTTTGGAAAATACTCGGATTGAAGTGGAAGGGGAAGTAACTATACCCAGTCGCAAATTTTTTGATATTATTAGAAACTGCGATGATGGAGCAGATATTTGTTTAGAGTGTAAAAATAATAAAGCTAATATTATTATTGGAAAAAGTAAATTTGTTTTATCGACTTTACCTGCTATTGAGTTTCCAAGATTAGATCTAACAGATTGTAGTTATGAATTTGATATATCGACAGCTACTTTAAGAGAATGTATCGAATCAACTGCTTTTTGTATGGGAAGTAAAGATGTTCGTTTTTATTTAAATGGTATGTTAATTGAATTATCAGATAATATGATTAAGTCAGTAACAACCGATGGGCATCGATTAGCTTATTATGAAAATGATAGCATTGAGTTACAAAACCCCTTACCAGATAAAGCAAAATTACAGTTTTTATTACCGAGAAAAACAACATCAGATGTTTTGAAATTACTCAGTGATAATGATGATGAACTTTTGAATATACAAATATCATCCAGTAAAGTTAAATTTAGTTTTGCCAATTCATTTTTAACTTCAAAATTGATCAATTCAAAATTTCCTGAATATTCTCGTGTTATTCCAAAAGAAACAAATCTTTCTATTGCTATTAATAGAGATGAGTTAAAAAACGCATTAAATAGAGCTGCGATTTTATCTTCGGAAATATTTAAAGCAGTTAGACTAGATTTTTCTGAAAATAAATTATTGCTTAGTATGCATAATACTGAGCATGAAGAGTCTACTGAAGATTTATTGATAAATTATTCGGGTATTGATTTTACTATTGGTTTTAATATTAGATATGTGATTGATTGTTTATCTAATATTACTGATAACAATATTATTTTTAATTTTACTGAGTCGCATAATAGTTGTATTATTCATGGTGAAACTAATGAAATTCCATTATATGTTATTATGCCAATGAGACTGTAATTTTATTTTTTATGTCAATAAAAAATATTCGAATTAATAACTTTCGAAATCTCCAACATGTAAACTTAAATCTATCTGCTAGAATTAATTACTTTTTTGGAGTAAATTCATCTGGAAAAACTTCTTTTTTAGAGGCTGTTTTTTTTCTATCCCGCTGTAGAAGTTTTAAAAGTACGAGTAATAGAAATATTCTTATTGGTGAAAAAAAAGATTCTTTTACCTTATTTACAACCTTATATACAGAACATAATATTGGACTTTTCTATCAGAATCAAAAACCACTAATTCTAAAATTAAATGGTGAAAGTCTTTATTCAAGTTTTTATTTATCGCAATTTATAGTATTACAAGCTATTACTCCTGATAATTATAATTTACTTGATAATACCCCTGAATTAAGAAGAAAATTTTTAGATTGGATTGTGTTTCACGTGAAACATGAATTGTTTAATGTATGGAAAAGATATCGACTGATATTAGCCCAAAGAAATAAATCATTAAAACTAAAATTATCAAAGTCTGAGATTGATATTTGGGATCAAGAGTTTTGTGCTATATCTGAGCAAATTAATGAACAACGTCAATTTTATATTAAAATATTAAATGATAAACTATTAGCTTATAAAAAATTATTAACTTGCCAGTGCGAAATTATTTATAAAAGTGGTTGGGATAAAAACCTGAGTTATGCTGATGTATTACTGAAAAATTTTCCTCGGGACTTAAAATATGGTTATACAACAGAAGGTATTAACAAATCAGATTTTATTGTTTATGTGCGCACTAATAATAAAAAGTATTTAGCTAAAGATTATCTATCAAATAGTAAAAAAAAAATACTGGGTTTAGTTTTAGTATTTATTCAACTGGAAATTTATCTCGAAAATTCTAATAATAGTAGCAGTCCTATTTTGCTGATTGATGATTTGTTTTCAGAAATAGATGAAGATAATAGTAAGAAATGTATCGCAATGATTAATAAATTACCTTTTCAGGTTTTAATTACCGGGATAGATGAATCTTCTTCAGATTTATTTAATGATACAGAACACAAACTGTTTCACGTGAAACAAGGTGAAATATTAGATGTTAGTCAGTAAGTTTAAAATGCTATAATAGCAAGTCAAAAGTACATTTAAAAAAGGAGTTAAGCAAGATGGCTGAAGAGTATAATTCAGGTAATATTAAAGTTTTAAAAGGATTAGATGCCGTCAGGAAAAGACCAGGTATGTATATTGGAGATACTGATGATGGAACAGGATTACATCATATGGTCTTTGAAGTAGTTGATAACTCTATAGATGAAGCTTTGGCAGGACATTGTAATAGGATTAATGTTGTCATTCATAAAGATGGTGGTGTAAGCGTTGAAGATAACGGACGCGGAATACCGGTTGATGCACATGAAGAAGGAAAATCAGCTGCAGAAATTATTATGACAGTATTACATGCTGGAGGAAAATTTGACGATAATTCCTATAAAGTTTCTGGTGGATTACATGGAGTAGGTATATCTGTTGTAAATGCATTATCTGAAAAAGTAATATTAACGATTAAAAGAAATGGTGGAATTTATCAGCAAGAATATTCTCATGGAAATCCAAAAACTGAGCTCGCAAAAATTGCTGACTCAACAGAAACTGGCACAAAAGTATACTTTTATCCAAGTAAAGAAACATTCACCGATATTGAATTTAATTTTGAAACATTAAGCAAAAGATTACGGGAATTAGCATTTTTGAATTCTGGTATAGAAATAAATATTATAGATGAAAGAGCGGGGATTGAAGAAAAGTTTTTATATGAAGGTGGAATTAAAGCATTTATTGAACTTTTGAATAAAAATAAAACTGTTTTAAATAATAAAATTATATATATAAACGCTGAAAAGGATGATGTGGTTGTTGAAGTTGCCTTACAGTGGAATGATACCTATCAAGAACATATTCGTTGTTATACTAATAATATTCCTCAAAGAGATGGTGGTTCACATTTATCAGGTTTTAGAAGTGCTTTAACTCGAACCTTAAATCAATATATTGAAGATTCTGGAATTGCAAAAAAAGCTAAAGTAACCACAAGTGGTGATGATTCTAGAGAAGGCTTAACAGCTATTTTATCTGTTAAAGTTCCTGATCCAAAGTTTTCTTCACAAACAAAAGATAAACTCGTTTCTTCTGAAGTAAGATCAATCGTTGAATCAGTAATGGCTGCAAAGCTTCAAGAATTTATGGAAGAAAATCCTTTAGAAGCTAAAGGTATTGCTTCTAAAATTGTTGATGCTGCTAGAGCAAGAGATGCAGCTAGAAAAGCTCGTGAAATGACTCGAAGAAAAGGGGCCTTAGATATTGCAGGTTTACCGGGAAAATTAGCTGATTGCCAAGAAAAAGATCCGGCACTTTCTGAATTATTTATTGTGGAAGGGGACTCTGCGGGGGGATCAGCTAAGCAAGGTCGTGACCGTAGAACACAAGCCATTTTACCTTTGAAAGGTAAAATCCTAAATGTTGAAAAAGCTCGTTTTGATAAAATGCTATCTTCAGCTGAAGTTGGTACTTTAATTACAGCATTAGGAACAGGAATTGGACATCAAGAGTTTAATATTGATAAATTACGCTATCATCGAATTATTATAATGACCGATGCTGATGTTGATGGTTCACATATTAGAACTTTATTATTAACTTTTTTCTACCGTCAAATGCCAGAATTGATCGAAAATGGTTATATCTATATTGCACAACCACCTTTATATAAAATTAAAAAAGGAAAGCAAGAGCAATATGTTAAGGATGATTTGGAATTGAATAATTACTTATTACAATCTGCCTTAAATAATGCACAACTTTATCCTGGAGAGTCTATACCTCCTATTTCAGGTACAGGATTAGAAACATTGAGTAAGGAACATTTTGTTATTAATAATATGATTCAACGCTTAGGTAGAAATTATAATAAACACTTCTTGAATGAAATTATTAAATATCCGATTAAAAACAATGCTGATTTTTCTGAAATTCAAAATTGGACAAATGAATTAGTCGATAGATTAAATGAAAGAAATAATAGCTTAAACTTATCATTCTCAGCAAGTTGTAATAAGTTAATTGATGATGATACAAGTTATGAAATGATCTTTTCTGAAGTTCGTCATGGAGTAACTCATAGTTTTACTATTTCTCAAAGATTCTTTGAGTGTAGAGAGTTTGAAAAAATAAATGCTTATGCTGAAAAAATAAACGGCTTACTTAGCAATGGTGCATATATTCAACGAGGGGATAAAAAACAACAAGTTAGCACTTTAGAACAAGCTCTTGACTGGTTATTGCAAGAGTCTAAAAAAGGTCAACATATTCAGCGCTATAAAGGTCTAGGAGAAATGAACCCAGAACAACTTTGGGAAACCACTTTAGACTCGGATGTTAGATGTTTATTACAGGTTAATATTGATGATGCCATTAAAGCAGATGAAATATTCACTACTTTGATGGGTGATCACGTTGAACCTAGAAGAGATTTTATTGAAAAAAATGCTTTATCTGTTAGTAATATTGATATTTAATCAATATTCTTGTTAGACTGAGATAACAATACCATGTGGCTTTAAAATAATATGGTTGAGTGGATAAATAATTGCAATTTAGGTGCGGTTTTTGTAAACTCAATAATTCACATTGTCATGCACCCAACCGATACAGATGTGCGTGAATATTCTTAAACATTAAATAAAATATTATGAGGTTTTATGAAAAAACTTGTTATTGGATTATCAACTGCAGCATTGGCACTTGCTAGTACAGGTGTTTTCGCATCTGGACATGGGGAGGGATATAACTATGGACATCATGGAGCAGCTCATGGTCATGATGGTCATGCTACCGAGCACTCTTCTCCTTATTATGTGGTATTAAAAGGATTAATGACTACGGGAGATAAAGTTTCACACGGTGCTGGTGTAACAATTGATGGTAATAGTGGTGCTGGGTTTGGTTTGGATTTTGGTTATAAAATCAATCATAACTTTGCAATTGAACTTGTGACATCTTATGCCGGAAATAAAGTTACTGAGACAGTAGCCGCCGCAGCAAGGACATTAAGAAATACGGCAGCAACTACGACTCATGATGCTACAACCACGACAGAAACTACAGCTGCTGAAACAACAACTACAACACATGATTCAGCGACATCAACTGCTGGAAGTCACGAGGCAGGTGCGGCTGAACATAGTGTTAGAGCAGATGCAAACTATTTAACATACGGATTATCTCTCGCTTATACTATGCATGTTTCAGAAAAAGCAGGTTTATTATTTAAAGTTGGTTATGAAGGTGAAAAAGAAAAAATTAGTGCTTTAAATATTAGTTCAACAAATTATGGCTTGACCTATGCAGCGGGTGTTGAATTTAAAGTAGATAAGCATTATGAAGTGGTTTTTGAATATGAAGGTTCAAGAATAAAAGGACCAAGAGGTTCTAGTTTGTTTGCTGGTTTAAAATATAATTATTAATTTATAAATTAATTATTACTTTCATTTAGCAAGCGATTCGACTCGCTTGCTATCCAATCCTGACTAACGTTTAGTATTTGTTTTGCATTCATTTCAGAACAGTCTATAACCTTCCCAATTGATAAGGTTACTTCTCCAGGTGTTTTGATAAACTGACCTTTTCTCCAAACTAAACCACAATTGTGTGCAACTGGAACAATATTTTTTTTGCTGAATTCGGCAAGCTTAGGCCCACCAATTTTATAGCTCCCTTTCTCCCCTGGTAAAGTTCGAGTGCCCTCTGGAAAAATAATCACCCAAAAATTCTCATCTAAGCGTTGCTTACCAATTTTCATTACTTGGCGTAAAGCTTTTTTTCCATCTTTTCGGTTAATGGCAATTGCCTTACTTAAGGCGATACTCCAACCAAAAAAAGGGATCCATAATAATTCTCTCTTAATTACCCAGACATGAGGTATAAAAATAGTTTGTAATATCAAAGTTTCTAATGTTGATTGGTGATTTGAAAATACAATGCATGGCTTATTTGGAATATTTTCTAAACCAGTAATATTTATTTTTATCCCACATGACTTGCTTAGGACAAATAAAACCGTTTTAGCCCACATCAGCAGTAAAAATGCCCGTTTTTTATAAGGTAAAAAAAATAAACATAAGTTAAAAATAGTGACAGTAATAACACTGAAAACCATATAACAAGAAAAAAATAAGGATCTAATAAATAAAAACATAATTAAGTTTGTTGAATTAATAGTTAGATTAGACTTGTAAATCTGCAGTTAATAAAAATTTTACATAGGATAATAAATTTTCAAAAACAGGTATAGTACTAAATTCGTCACTTTTTTGTTGTAACAGTTTTTTAATTGTTTTATCACCTTTCCCAGTCTTAACTAATACAGCTGGAATAAAACACTTTTGTGCTGCTTGTAAGTCACGCAATGAGTCACCTACAAAGATAGTTTCTTTAGCTTCAATACTAAAATGTTTTAGACATTGTTCTAACATGGCAGCTTTGGGCTTGCGACAGTCGCAATTATCATCGGGGCCATGAGGACAAAAATAGATTTTATCAACTTTTCCTTGATATGCTTCTAAGGCAAACTCAAGCTTTTGATGCATCCTATTTAATGTTTTAATATCAAAAAACTTTCTTGCTATTCCCGACTGATTCGAAGCAATAGCTACGAAGATATTTGCTTTATTTAATAATGAAATTGCTTCTAAACTAGCCTCATAAGGAATAAACTCATCAACGGATTTAATATATTCATCTGAGTCATGATTTATAACACCATCTCGGTCAAGAATAATTAAGCGTGGTTTCATCATTGATTAAGGTAAGAAATATCAGCAATCAGAGTAAATTTATTACTAATATTTTGAAGTAATGCTAAGCGGTTATCTCGTAAGCTTATGTCATCAACAAAAACCATCACCTGTTCAAAGAAATCATCGATAGGGTTTTTCAATTGAGCTAGGGTCGTTAAATAACTTTTAAAATCATTATGGGTAAATGCTAAGTTAAGATCAGACTCTAAGGAGAGTAGGTGTTTATAAAGTGTATTTTCAGCTTTGATAGCAAATAGAGATGGGTTAACAGTTTTTTCTACCTTATGCTCTGATTTCTTTAAAATATTACTAATTCGCTTATTAGCCGCCGATAGGGAGCTCGATTCAGGCAAGTTAGAAAAAGATTGCACCGCTTTTATTCGTAAAATAAAATCTACAGGATGGCTAATATTAATTTTATTTACAGCCTCAAACATATGACTATTAAATCCCTGATCCAGTAAATAACCTTTGAAGCGCTCCATTATAAAAGATAAAACTTGTTGAATAGTTTGCTCTTTATTATTTTTATCAATTAAATCAACAGGGTAGTTTGATGCAGTAAAGTTTAATAATAAGCGCAAATCAATATCAAGTTTATTTTCTACAATCGTGCGTAATAAACCTAAGCTTGCTCGTCTTAATGCAAAGGGATCCTTATCACCACTAGGTGGTAGGCCGATGGCAAATATACCGTAAATACTATCAACTCTATCTGCAATAGCAACAACTTGAGCAATAGGGTTTTTGGATACTTTATCACCTGAATAACGAGGTAAATAATGTTCATCAATGGCAATAGCAACATCTTGTGGTTCTTGATGTGCTAAAGCGTAATACCTTCCCATAATACCCTGAAGCTCAGGAAATTCACCCACCATTTCACTCATTAAATCCGCTTTACAGATATGAGCAGCTCGTTGAGCATCTTCAGCATTAATATTCAGTTTTTCGGCTAAAAATTTAGCAATATTAATTAATCGACTGGTTTTATCTGCAATACTTCCAAGTTTATGTTGGAAAATAACCGTTGATAACGATTTAAGTTGATCTTCAGTAGCAGTGTTCAGATCTTTTTGCCAAAAAAACATAGCATCAGCAAGTCGAGGGCGTATAACTCTTTCATTTCCTTCTCTTACTAAAGATTCATTTTTACTCTCAATATTACTAATGGTAATAAAAAGTGGTAATAGTTGTTGAGATGTTGAATTGCTTTCAGGAGTAATCGGATATAAATGAAAATATTTTTGATGATTTTTCATTGACGAAATTAATGCCTCATCTGGAACGGCTAAAAATTCTTCATCAAAACTTCCTAGTACTGCTTTAGGCCACTCAACCATTCCGGTAACTTCATCAAGAAGACAGGGATCTATAACGGCTTGTCCATTTGCAGTTTTTGCAGTTAGTTGAATTTGTTCAACAATTTTTTGTTTTCTTTTCTCATAATCTGCAATAACAAATCCTTGATCTAATAGAGTACTTTCATAAGATGAAGCATTAGCAAGTTTTAAAACCTCTGGGTGATGAAAGCGGTGTCCATAAGTGATATTGCTAGAGTGAACAGATAATATTTCACAATCAATAATTTTTGAACCATATAATACAACAAGCCAATGTACGGGGCGGACAAACTGCACGTCTAAACTACCCCAACGCATTCTTTTAGCAATTGGCAGTTTATCTAAGCTGTTTTGAATAACTTCAGGAATAATTTGTGCAATAGCTCGACCTTGTTGTAAAAAAGAATAAGCTAAGCATAAACCTTTTTCTGTTTCTACTTGTGATAATTTGTCGACACTGGTTTGACAAGAACGAGCAAACCCTTCTGCAGCTTTAGTTGCTTTGCCATCGGCTGAAAAAGCAGCGCTCATAGCTGGGCCTTTGCGTTCAATGGTTTTATCTTGTTGTTTTTCATCTAGTGCTTTAATCAAAACGGCTAAACGCCTAGGGGTGGCAAATGAGCTAACACTTTGATAATTAATTGATAAATCATCAAGTTGCGTTTGAATTGATCTGCTAAAATGTTGGGATAATGTTGATAATGCGGTTGGTGGTAATTCTTCCGTACCGATTTCAACTAATAAATCCTGCGACATTTGAAAAGTCCTTATAAGGTATAAAAATAAATTTTAAGATTGTAATAACGGAAAGTTTAAAGCTTCACGTCGTTGATAATATGAAGTAGCAATAGCTCTTGCTAAAGCCCTTACCCTGCCAATATAACGAGCTCTTTCTGTGACAGAAATAGCATGACGAGCATCTAATAAATTAAAGGCATGAGAAGCTTTGACCATCATTTCATAAGCTGGCAAAGGTAAGTTTAATTCTATGAACTTTGTTGACTCTTTTTCATATTGACTAAATTGCTGTAACAAATTTTCCACATCAGCGTGTTCAAAGTTATAAGCAGAAAGCTCAACTTCATTTTGATGAAAAACATCACCATAAGTCATTTTCCCTAACGGGCCATCAGTCCAAACCAGATCGTAAACACTTTTAACATCCTGTAAATACATGGCAATGCGTTCAAGTCCATAGGTGATTTCACCGGTAACGGGTTTACAGTCTAAGCCACCTATTTGTTGAAAATAGGTAAATTGAGTAACCTCCATGCCATTTAACCAGACTTCCCAGCCTAACCCCCATGCTCCAAGCGTTGGAGATTCCCAATTATCTTCTACAAAGCGTATATCATGTACCAAAGGATCAATACCTAACACTTTTAAAGAATTTAAGTATAATTCTTGTATATTGCTCGGTGAAGGTTTAATAGCAACTTGAAATTGATAATAATGTTGCATACGATTAGGGTTTTCACCATAACGGCCATCAGTCGGGCGACGGCAGGGTTGTACATAAGCAGCACTCCACGGCTCTGGACCAATGGAGCGTAAAAAAGTTGCTGGGTGAAAAGTCCCTGCACCCATTTCCATATCATAGGGTTGCAAGAGTGCACAGCCTTGATCGGCCCAGTACTTTTGTAGGGACAAAATAATCTGTTGAAAAGTCGGTTTTTGTGGGTTCATGTTAATATTGTGATTTTTAAGTATAATAGAAGCAGGATTATACAAGATTACCATTAATCAATAAATAGCGAGTTTTATTCACTTGAGTTAATTAGGCTGTTTTTGCTCAATCATTGGCGGTAAATTATAAATAAAGGATAAATAATATGGCATTCAAAGATTTTTTAAAAAAAATGGTTGAAATGGATGGTTCCGATTTGTATCTGAGTACCGGAGCTCCTATCAGTGTCAAAATGCATGGAAAACTGATTGCCATGTCCTCTCAGATATTAGTGCCAGGGGCAACTAAAAAGATTGCTTATGAGTTGATGAATGAAGAGCAGATAAAGGATTTTGAAAAAAAACCTGAAATGAATATGGCAGTATCAGAGCCTGGTATTGGCCGTTTTAGGGTAAATATTTTTAAACAACGTACTCAAATTTCCATGGTGATCCGAGCGATTAACACTATTATTCCACAAGCAAAAGATTTGGGTTTACCCGAAGTTTTACTTTCGCTGATTATGCAAAAACGTGGATTATTATTGTTTGTTGGTGGAACAGGATCTGGAAAATCAACATCTTTAGCCGCATTGATTGATCACCGTAATCGAAATTCAGCGGGGCATATTATCACCATAGAAGATCCCATTGAATTTGTTCATCAGCATCAACAAAGTATTATTAATCAACGTGAAGTGGGTGTTGATACGGATTGTTATGAAGATGCTTTAGAAAACACTTTGCGCCAGGCTCCCGATGTTATATTGATCGGAGAAATCAGAAGTCAAGAAACTATGGAACATGCCCTCGCATTTGCTGAAACTGGACATTTATGCGTATCGACTTTACATGCCAATAATGCCAATCAGGCTTTAGATCGTATTATCAATTTCTTCCCCGAAGAACGTCACAAACAATTATTGCAAGATTTATCCTTAAATATGCGCGGGATTGTTTCCCAACGTTTAATACCAACGGTTGATGGAAAAAGAGCAGCAGCTATTGAAGTATTATTAGGTACGCCAAGAACCCAAGATTTAATTGCCCAAGGTGATGTTGGTGCATTAAAAGAAATTATGGATAAAGGTGAAGCACAAGGAATGCAAACCTTTGATGGAGCCTTATTAAAGCTTTATAAAGCCGATCGGATCACCTTAGATGAAGCTCTTAAAAATGCAGATTCAAAAAATAACTTACGACTAAAAGCAACTCTGGGTGAAAACGTTGCTAATGATGAAGAGGAAGAAGATACTGATGATGACTCAGAGCAATCAGCAGAAAAAAAAGAAGCAAAAGTGAAAAAATCAAGCTCCAGTTTATCTAATCTTAGTCTTGAAGCAATTGAAGAAGATGTAGAAGAAGAGGAAGAACCTAAAGAAGAATCATTAAGTAATTTAATGAATTTAAGCAATCAAAAATCAGGATAAGAGTTAACAAAATGTTAGATTTAGATTTATCTTTTTTACATATTGATCAGCAGTCAATATGGATTATTAAAGTTTTTAGTGTTGTTTTATTAACGGCTATTGTCAACCTGTTGATAAAAAAAACATTAATTCGTTTATTAAAACAATCACATAAAACCAA
>CAYMMQ010000062.1:4887-13325 GCA_964391585.1 uncultured Ectothiorhodospiraceae bacterium | reverse complement strand
AAAAAATCGCCGATGATATTAAAGTTGGCCACTGCTGAAATAAATAGTGTTAATATTTATTATCATGAAGGTCTAAATTTCCTACATCTAGCAGTGGTGCCGCATCTATATCTTGAGCATCCATCATTTGAGCGATACGTTGTAAAGATGAAATCATCATAGCTTTTTCCCAGTCCTGAAGTTCATCAAATTGTTTAGAAAAATGTGACTGTAATGGGGTAGGGGCATTTTTTAAAATTTCAATGGCCTCATCGGTTAGGTGGGCATGAACTTTTCTTTTGTCTTCCTTTGAGCGTTCTCGAAAAACAAGTTTACGCTTTTCCAACCTATCGATAATGGTTGTAACGGTCGCCTGACTTAGACTCATGGTATTAGAAATTTCACCGATTGTTACTTGACCCTTTTCATGAATAGTTTGCAATAACAAAATTTGAGGTGCTGTCAAACCAGTTGTTTTTGCTAGGTGTTTAGAATACAAATCCGTTGCTCTAATAACACGCCGAAGAGCAACAAGTACTTCATTAATAGAACTCAAAATTATTACCTCAATAAAATACTATTATATATCAAAAGGTGTAAATATTATCACTAAGTATTTAAACACTAAATATACCTGCAATCACTGAAAATGTCGAATGAGTTTTGAACTTTATTACGCTATTAAATGACTAACATGACACTTTTAAATATTTAGTATTCATAATATATTTTAAGTAATGCTCGTAGTTGTTTGCTACAACAAACATCGTGATTTCTTTGCTATCCAAGTGAATACAAACAGCTTGTCATCATTGATATATGCATTAAATGATTGTTTTAAAAAGATAGTCTGCTTATTTTTTTACTTTACATTTGTTAAGAGTAATATATTTCATTTAATAGCAATTATTTGCATTGGCAATATATTTTAGTGTAATATACTTAGTTCTCTAAGTAAAAATGACTTTTAATATTAAATAAGCTAAATTTTAATACCAGTATTTATCATCATATCTCACTAAAAGGAATACAAATTATTTTGCCTCCTGATATTACGTTACGTAAACCACAAGCAACGGATGGGAAATCAGTACATGAACTTATTCAGAACTGCCCGCCGCTAGATATTAACTCTGTTTATTGCAACCTTTTACAGTGTAGTCACTTTTCACAAACATCGGTTGCAGCACTATTAGATGATAAAGTTATCGGTTTTATTAGTGCTTATATTGTTCCTAGTAGCGCTGATACATTATTTATATGGCAGGTTGCTGTCAGTGAAACAGCTAGAGGGCAGGGGATTGGTTTACAAATGCTTAATCATATTTTAAGTCGCCCACAATGTGAGGAGATTAACTTTGTGCAGACGACGATTACTGAATCTAACGAGGCATCATGGGGATTATTTAAAAAGTTGGCTTCTCAGCTAGATGTACCATTAAATAAGCAAGTAATGTTTGATAAAAAAGAACACTTTAAAAATGAACATGATACAGAAATCCTTGCCTCTGTTGGCCCTCTAAATCATTAATCATTTACATGATTACTGCGAAAACAATAAATTAAAATAAATTAAAATAAAAAGGACAAAAATGAAAATATTTGAAGAAATTGAATCCGAAGTACAAAGTTATGCTCGTTCCTTCCCAAGGTTGTTTAACAAAGCTCAAAAAGAGTTTCTTTATGATGAAAGTGGCACGCAGTATCTGGATTTTTTAGCTGGAGCCGGCACTTTAAATTATGGTCATAATAACCCCCTTTTTAAAGAAAAACTCATAAAATATATCATGGAGGACGGGATTACTCATGGCCTTGATTTACATACCAAAGCAAAGGGTGAGTTTCTTGAGGCATTTAATGAAAAAATTCTAAAACCTCGCAAGTTGGATTATGTGATGCAGTTTACTGGACCAACAGGTACCAATGCAGTTGAGGCAGCGTTAAAGTTAGCAAGAAATGTAACAGGACGTGAAAATATAATTGCTTTTACTAATGGCTTTCACGGCGTTAGTCTTGGAGCATTAGCGGCAACAGGGAACTCACATCATCGTGGAGCAGCGGGTGTTAGTCTAACAGGAGCTAGCCGTATGCCTTATGATGGTTATCTAGGTGATGAAGTGGATACTACGGCATATCTTGATAAAGTTTTGGAAGACTCTAGTAGTGGTATAGATAAACCGGCAGCTGTGATTGTTGAGACTGTTCAAGGAGAAGGTGGAATTAATGCGGCCTCATTTGAGTGGCTGAGAAATTTGGAGAAAGTTTGTCATAAACATGATGTTTTGTTAATCGTTGATGATGTTCAAGCTGGCAGTGGTCGAACAGGCACTTATTTTAGTTTTGAAGACGCTGGTATCAAACCCGATATTGTGACATTGTCAAAATCACTTGGGGGATATGGACTTCCTTTTGCGGTTGTTCTAATCAGACCAGATCTTGATCTATGGAAGCCGGGCGAACATAACGGTACTTTTCGTGGGAATAATTTTGCTTTTGTTACTGCTAAAGCCGCAATTGATCATTATTGGTCTGATGATAAGTTTTCCAAGGAAATTAAACGTAAGGGTAAATATATTTCCAATCGAATTGACGAGTTTGCTGAAAAATATGGTGAAGGCAATTTTACTTCTCGAGGACGCGGTATGTTTTTAGGCATTAATTGTATTAATGGTGAAATTGCTGGAAAAATTACTCATCACTGTTTTCAAAATGGACTTATTATTGAAACTAGTGGGGCGGATGATCAAGTGGTTAAATTTTTGTGTCCATTAGTCACCAGTGATGAGAGCTTAAAAAAAGGACTGGATATTGTTGAGCAAGCGATTAAAGAGGTCTGTGCTAAGGAAGATGGTATTCCTGAAGAGAATTGCTATTTTGACGATGTTAAACTAGCCCGATAATCTATTGCCAATATTATCTTAATCAATAACAACAGAGAATAAAATGATCGTCAGAAACTTACAAAATGCTAAAAACTCTAATCGCCGAATTATATCACCTGAAGGTAGTTGGGAGAGTACTCGTTTATTATTAAAAGATGACAATATGGGATTTTCCTTTCATATCACCACCATTTATGAAGGGGCTGATTTTGATATGCATTATCAAAATCATCTGGAATCAGTTTATTGTATTTCTGGAGAAGGTGAAGTAGAAACTCATCAGGATGGACAGTGTTACCCTATTACTCCAGGCACAGTTTATATCTTGGATAAGCATGATAAACATACTCTGCGTGCATTTAAAGAAATGACAATGGCTTGTGTGTTTAATCCGCCTCTGAATGGAAAAGAGGTTCATAATGCTGAAGGTGCTTATGAGTTGGCTGCAGAACCCATTACAGTAGCATCAAATTAATACACAAAATCAGAGAGCGTATCTTTATTTTATTGGATACATCATATAGCTAACAGTTATTCTGAGTCTCAAGATACCCTTAGCAGTTGCTCCCAATCGCTGGTGTAATGTGGTGATTGATAGTTACGTTGCATCATCCATTTTTTTTCAATACCTTGGGCGGCAAAAAACACTTTGTTTTTACCCATATTTTGATTAATCTGATCAATAGTTTGCATTAGTTTTTCTTGCTTGTGACGTTTATGCTGCTTTTTTTGTTCAAATAAATCTGCTTGTAATGGTGCGAATTGTTCTGTTAAGTTGAGTAGTGTGATCCCTACTTTTTGATAAAAATAACCTGAGCGGTAAATTTTCAATAATGCCTGTTTAGCAAGACTGATAATGTTCGCTGTATCATTGCAGGGCTGAATACAGGATAGAGTGGCTTTATTATAATACTGGCGATCATTGATGCGATGTGGATTAGTACTAAGGTGGACAGAAATGGCTTGTGTGTATTGCTGTTGCTTACGCATTTTTTCCACGGCGAGTACCACATAATTGGATAATGCCTGAGCAATAGTCGTATAAGAGCTGGTAGGGGTGGAAAAGCTACGAGAGGATAAAATATTTTTGTATTTCGCTTTGTTTGTTGTTATTGGGTGACAGATCAGCCCATTTAACTCCGCTAATACAATTTTGCCATTAATGCCTAATAAAGCTTCAATTTGATGACTATTACTTTGATAGAAATCCCAGACAGTTTTAATGCCATATGTCATCAGCTTTTTTTGATATTGTCGTCCAACCCCCCAAATCTCACTCACTTCCAGTTGTTGCATTAATTTTTTTTCTTGTTCGATATTTGCTAAATAAAAAACACCTGTTTTTATTTTTTTCTTCGCAATATGATTAGCTAATTTTGCCAACGTTTTTGTTGAAGCAATGCCAATAGCCACTGGTACACCCGTCCATTGTTTTATTTTTTGCTTGATATAACAACTATGAGGATAAATATCGTTTACAGGTAAGGCGGAGAAATCTAAAAATGCCTCATCAATGGAATACACCTCCATCTTTGGAATAAAATGAGCAAAGCTATTCATAATACGTCTGCTCATATCACCATATAAGGCATAATTAGATGAAAAAACATAAACTTGATTTTTTTGACATAAAGCTTTGATCTGATAAAAAGGTTGTGCCATTTTGATCCCTAATTGCTTGGCTTCATTAGAACGAGAAATTACACAGCCATCATTATTGGATAAGACAATCACGGGTTTATTGCTGAGTGCGGGGTTAAAAACACGCTCTACACTGCAGTAAAAATTATTGGCATCGGCGATGGCGATTAGTGGCACAAAAGCTCCTTGATATTTTAAATAGCATATTAAATGTTGGTTAGTATAGATTTTATTTTGAAAATTGTACATAATTCATTTTAAAAAAAGTGATACCAACTTATTAAATTTTGATCATAAAAAGGAGTTTTGTTGATGGCAGGCAGAGGTGGAAAGCGTGTTGGTGCAGGAAGGCCAGCAGGTTCTGGACAATATGCGGAAAAAACCCAAGCGATCCGTATTCCAGAATCGTTAGTCAAGCAAGTACAGCGTTATGCCAAAGTGAAAGGTTATCAAATACCACTTTATGGTGCCTTAATATCTGCTGGTTTTCCCTCACCTGCAGATGACTATTTAGAAGGAACGCTTGATTTGAATGAGCATTTAATTCATCATCCCGCCGCGACCTTTTTTGTGCGGGTGAGTGGATACTCGATGATCAATGCGGGTATCCATCCCAATGATATTTTAATTGTTGATCGCTCATTAGAACCGACTCATAATAAAATTATAGTCGTAGCCTTGGAAAGTGAATTAACCGTTAAGCGCTTATATAAAAAAGAGGGTGTGTTACGTCTGATGCCAGAAAATGATGAATTTTCTCCGATAGAAATTAGTGATGGAGATGAGTTGCATATTTGGGGGGTGGTGACTAATGTGATTCACTCGCTATAAACTATGAGGTATTTACTGTACTACAATGAATCCTATTTTTAGAGTATTATATCCACTTACCACTATTGTTTTCATCCTTATTTAATATAATTATAAAAGAACTATGTTAAGGTTTATTATTTTATTCTTTTTGCTTATTGTATTAACAGCTCAGTTAAATGCGACACAGTTGTCTTTGCCAATTACTTTGGATTATCCGATACTCCGCTCCATGATACTTGAACGAGTTTTTATTGATGAAAACCAGTCTTTTCGAGTCATTGATGAAAATGATGGTTGTACTGAGGTTGTGTTTAATACGCCAAGCCGATGGATAAATGTCGACTGAGTTTAGAACTTTATTTATAAAGTACTTATCTTAAAACTTCAAACATCTGTGGTATATATTTCTTGAATAGGGACCACGGCTAATTTGTTCTTCCTCTTGAAACCCTTTTATAAACTGAAAACCTGGAGAAATAATTTTGAAAAAAATAATATGCTTACTTTTATCTATATGGCTTGTATTGCCTTTTGCTTTATTTGCAAAAGAGAGAAGTGGGGAGGTTACGATTGCCGTTACGATTGCCGCAGCTGATGACAGTAAGGATGTAAAAATTTGGCTCCCATATCCAGTCTCGGATAATGTACAGGATATATCTGATGTAAAAATAGAGGGTAATTTTAGCAAAGATGGTATTTACCGTGAGAAAAAAACAGGCAATCTCGCTCTTTATGCTGAATGGACAAAACCGGCAAAGAATAGAATGATAACACTGACTTTTAATGCGGTTGGAAGAGAGTTGCTTAAAAAGGATTTTCCCTCAGAGGAGTCAGAAATTCCGCTTGAGATAAAAGAATATTTGAAGAGTACGCAATTTATTCCGACGAATGGAGAGGTGGAAAAGATAGCGCTAAGTATAACGCATGACGGGCAGAAAATAAGCGAAAAAGCTCGAGCTGTTTACCAGTGGGTTGTCGAAAATACTACAAGGGATCCAGATGTTATAGGCTGTGGTACCGGGGAAGTTGATAAGGTGCTTGCCAAGAGAGGAGGGAAGTGCGCAGATATAAGCTCTGTTTTTGTTTCCATTGCCAGAGCGGCTGGAGTTCCTGCAAGAGAGGTATTTGGTTTAAGATTAGGAAAAAAACATGAGCAGGATATGACTAAGGGATATCACTGCTGGTCAGAGTTTTATGTTCCCGGTTATGGGTGGGTGCCTGCCGATCCTGCTGATGTTAGAAAATTGATGCTGGTTAATAAGCTTGATCTTAAGGCTGCACAAAAGCACATTGATTATTATTTTGGTGCGGTTGAAGAGTACAGAATTGCTCTGGCCAGGGGAGGACGAGGATATTACCTTAATCCACGCCAGCTAGATGGTCCTCTGAATTATTTTATGTACCCTTATGCCGAGGTTGATGGAAAATCCCTAGAATGGCTGGCGGCACAATCAAAGCTAAAATATTCGATCAGCTTTAAGGCTGATTAATCCTTGCGCTAACTTATTGAAAAATTAATTTATATTTTTTCAGTTTTATTGCTAAGCTTATTTCTCTTTTTGCTTTCTTTTTTTTAAGCAAAAAGGGGGAGAAGGAATTTTTGATGATTAAAAAATAGGATTAATGATCCCCGGCGTATTGGATCATGGCGCTTAATGCATGTTGTACATAATCAATACGGACTTCATTAACACGCAGGTTAAATTTCTCAGTTTTTTTATTGTTATTGACAGCTATTTTTTTAACTGCTCTAGGGAATGCACCGGCATATTGTCCTTGTTTGATTTGTGCATTTTGTAAGAAATTTATCCCATTACTAACAGCATTTTTAATAATAGGGTATTTTTCGTGTCCTTTTGGCAATAAACTGAGTACAGCTTGCAAACCTTCTAAGCGTGTTGCAGAAGGTGTTGTTTTGCCAACGAGTGAAAAACCACCAATGTATTCGGTTGAGGTTGATTTTTTAATTTGAGAAAGCAGCATTACATCACAGACAGCAAGTGCATGATTTAGTAATAAGCTTGTTGATACCTCAACAGCTTGAGTATTTTTAAGGGAAAAAAGTTTTGCAGTTGCTAATAATGCCCAATGATCTGCAGGAATATTATGTGAGTTTTTACGACTATCAGCTAAATAAAACAAGGCCTTATAAGCGGTTTCTAACCAAAGAGGCTTGGGATCTTTTTCATACAACATTAATAAACCTAAGGCGGCTTCACCAGGATAATAAAGCGATTGCCAGACTTTATCTTTACCACCATTTTCAGGGATATATTTTGAGTAAAAACTACCATTTTCTTTTTGCATAAATACAATAAATCTAGCCAGAGCCTGCAAGTCTGCTAATGGGGTAAAACCCGGGATATTTTTTTCTATTCCCATCAGGGCAACCAGTCCAAGCCCTGTTCCACCTAATTTGGCTTGCCGAGGATGTCGCCTTTTATTAACACTTGGCTCAGACCATACGGCTAACATTTGTTGTTGTTTAACGTGATCTTCAACAGGAGCAATAGCATGTTGTTGTAAGTATTTTCCCGCGCGCTCCATAGCTGATAGGGTTTTAGGATCGGGTTTTAGTTGGTAATACATCGACATGGCATAGATGGCTCCAGCATGGCGTAGTATATTATAAGATTCTCTCACCTTAATATCTGGCTCCATATTGATGCGGTAATTAAAAAAACCATTTTCAGCGGTATTATTTATCAAATAGAATGCGGATTTATCGATAGCTTGTTGTATGGAATTAGTTGCAGTTGCTGTTTCTTTAGAACAAGCAGTCATCAAAGTAATAAATAGCAATAAGAAGAACAAACAAAAAGAGGTTTTAAAAGCAAAAACAGTCAATACTTGTTTCATGAGGTCAGTACATCACTAGATAAATTGAATAAGTTAAGAGTGTAAACCATTTAGGCTTTGAGTGTAAATTTTATTTAAAGATCAGCTTAAAAATAAGTTTATGCTGGTTTAACTCCCGTTTTTTAGCAAAGTTTTTACTGTAGATAAAGCCTGCGGATAATCGAATAATTCTATGTGTTGTCCAATTTGTTCAGCTGTAGCACCATAGGCTTGAAGCAGAATTTCTTCATTTTCCATAAAAAGGGCATTGGCTTTGCTATCATC
>CAYMMQ010000062.1:1915-4787 GCA_964391585.1 uncultured Ectothiorhodospiraceae bacterium | reverse complement strand
CTAAGGTTCCAGATGCTCCTTTAATATTATGAGCAATACTACGAACGCGATCATATTTTTTATCTACTAATAATAATTCTAGTTGTTGCAAGTCTACAGTGTGATTTTTATTAAAACTTTGTAACAAACGATAATAGTTTTTAACACTGCCAGAAAAACATTTTAAGCCCTTAGTAACGTCAAGCCCTTCAATATTTTTAAGTTGAGTTAATATATCTGCTTCTTCCGTGCTTATCTCATGTTTAGGGTTTGCGTGATTAATGATTTTGCTATTAGCTGAATTTTTATCGAAAGGTTTTTCAGCTAACCATTTTTTTAGTACGGCAAACAAATTTTCTGTTTCGATGGGTTTGGCAATAAAATCATTCATGCCAGCTTTAATACATTTTTTCTGATCTTCTAAAAATACATTTGCTGTCATGGCTAAGATAGGCGTCTTTTCGCGTCCTTTTATTTTTCTAATAATTTGTGTTGCTTGCAGGCCGTCCATAATTGGCATTTGAACATCCATTAAGATCAAATCGTAAATGTTGCTATTGGCCATCTTGACAGCTACTTGACCGTTGATTGCGCAATCAATATCTAAACCCTTATTGCTAAGGATTTCAGTGGTAATTTCACTATTAATTTCATTATCTTCAACCAGTAGAATTTTTTGTCCTTGGAAATTAAAGGCATCTTGATGTTCAGGAGGTTTAGTTGCTGTCGATGCGCTGACTACTTCTTGCTGATGACCAAATTTAAACCATGCACTAAACCAAAAGGTACTTCCTTTTCCAGGCTCGCTAAATGCACCACTATTACCTCCCATTAATGTGGACATCTTTTGGGTGATGGCTAAACCTAAACCCGTACCGCCATATTTTCTAGTAGTAGACAGATCAGCTTGTTTAAAAGGTTTAAATAATTGAGCAAGTGTTGCCTCATCAATGCCAATGCCTGAGTCTTCAACTTCAAAGCGTAGAAAAATTTTATTTTTAAGTTCTTCTAACTTTGAAATGCGCAAGGTGATATGACCATGCTGAGTAAACTTAATTGCATTACTCAGGTAATTAAGTAAGGATTGTCTTAAGCGGGTTTCATCGCCCTTAAGCCAGAGATCATCTGCATGATTTTCAAGATTAAAAACTAAGTGTTTATTGTTAACTTGTTCGTAGATAATTGAGCTAATATTATCTAAGATAACATTTAAATTAAAAGTTGATTGCTCAAGCTGCATTTTCCCCGCTTCAATTTTTGACAGGTCAAGAATGTCATTGATAATCATCAGCAGGTGTTTGGCTGCACTGTGAATTTTATTCAGTTTATCTGCTTGTTTTTCTGTTGGTCTATCTTCTTGCATTAAATGAGTCAGACCTAAAATAGCATTCATTGGGGTACGAATTTCATGACTCATATTGGCTAAGAAAGATGATTTTGTAAGGTTTGCCTCTTCTGCTTTAAGTTGAGCCTCTTGTAATTGTGCGGTTCTTTTTTTAATTTCTTCTTCTAGGTGGTTTCGGTACAGATCTAACTCGTGTGCATTTTTTTTCTTTTCAGTTATATCTTCTTTTACCGCAACATAATTTGAAATTTTTCCATTTGCTTGATGTAAAGGAATGATTAATGCAAATTCAACGTACTCAGTACCATCTTTGCGTTTATTGATTAATTCACCCTTCCAAGACTTTCCTAGTAGTAAAGTGTCCCACATTTGCTGATAGGTTTTTTTGCTTGTTTTCCCCGATTGTAATATGCGTGGGTTTTTGCCTATAGATTCATTTTTACCATAGCCTGATTTATCCACATAAGCTTGATTGACATATTCTATTTTGGCATCTAGATCAGTAATCACAATACTTTCAGGACTTTGTTCTATAGCTTGACTTAATTTAATCCACTCTGACTCAAGTTTTTTTCGTTTAGTAATATCACTATTAACCCCTCGATTGCCTAAATAATTATTGTTTTCATCAAAAACACCCTGGCAGTGATGTTCAATCCAGCGGGTATTTCCGCTGGTATCAATAATTCTAAATTCTATCCGTTCTGGAGATGTTTGTTTTGAGTGATGATGTTGATGGAAATGATTAAGCCAGATATCACGATCTGCAGGGAGAATAATTTTTTCCATTAATTTGGCATTGTTAATAAAATCCTCAGGATAATAACCACAAATATCAAAGCAGGCGGGGGAATTATAAAGGTAAGTTTTTTCTGGGCTTTTCCAATATTCCCAAACGGGTGAGTATTCGGCCAAAACTCGATAATGCTGCTCGGCTTTTTTACGCTGATTGACTTCAAGCATTAATTTATCTGTTGACACTGTAAGGGTGGCAATATTATTTCTGGCCTGATCAATTTCGGAGGCAATTTTCTCAACTTCAATACCACCACTAACTTTAATCGGAGTATTAAAATCTCCTTGTCCTATTAATTGAATTTTATTTAATAAAGATTGAATTGGGACTTCGACCCAGTTTCTAAATAAAAAGATGATGATTAATGAAATACTAAAAAAGAAGGCAAAAATGAATATAAACATCCATAAATTACGTTGGTATAAATTCTTATAGAGGATGTTATTATTTTTAGCTATTTTATTTGATAGCAAAATAAGATGTTGAATTTTAGAACGCAAATTTAACACATATTGATTCTTCTCTTTAGCTGAAATAGTTGATGAGGAGAGCTGTTCAACTAATATAGGTAGCTTATTAAAACTCTTGTTGATGATTGAGCTATCCGCACTAGAATCAAATGAGTGCTGGAATTGTTTCATGTATGAAGAAATTTTATCATGCTTTTTTTGCCACTTTAGTATGGCTCTTTCAGATTGAACGTGATCTAGGTCAGCACTTAATATTAATAACTCAACTATTTCTTGATTCCA
>CAYMMQ010000062.1:0-1815 GCA_964391585.1 uncultured Ectothiorhodospiraceae bacterium | reverse complement strand
ATATTTTGTTCTTTGGAAATAATACTACTTCTTTTCATCCAACGAATTATATGTTCAAGTCTAGCTAAAATCGAGTGTTCAATACCAAGCTCTAAAATAGCAGAAGCAGCAATGTTATTTATTTTAACTGAATCAGTTTAAAAAAAGTCCCATCAATATTCTAAAAAATGAACTGGCGGGTTTTAGCTTTGATATTTACTGGCAACCTCAACAAATTGGTCAAAATGACTAATAAAAATATCACAAAGTTCAGGATCGAATTGTTTGCCACGTTCTTCAATAATAATGTTTTTTGCTTGTTCAAATGAAAAGGCTTGTTTGTAGATCCGTTTTGAAATAAGAGCATCAAACACATCGGCTAATGTCATAATTCTTGCAGCAAGTGGGATGCTTTCCCCGCTTAAGCCATCGGGATAGCCACTGCCATCCCAGCGTTCATGATGCCAGTGGCAGATCTCTTTGGCTAGAATTAAAAACTCAACCATTTGCTCAGTATCTGCTTCTGCTTTTTCAATCGCTATTGAACCTAAAATGGAATGGGTTTTCATTATTTCAAACTCTTCTTTAGTAAATTTCCCAGGTTTTAATAGTATTTTATCGGGAATTCCAACTTTACCAATATCATGTAATGGAGCAGATTGAGTGATCAGTCGAACATATTGAGAAGTGATAATGGTTTTAAATTTAGAATAGTTTTGTAAGATATTTGCTAATCGATTGACATAGGCTTGGGTGCGAAGAATATGTTCCCCCGTTTCTGGATCGCGTGTTTCTGCCAGGTGGGCAAGTGCTCTAATACTGACTTCTTGAATGAGCAAATTTTCGCTCATACGTCGTGAGACCTCAGTTTCTAAAAACTGGCTTTTATTGTTTAAAAAATCATTGGCTTGTTTGAGGATAAGATGGTTTTTAACTCTAGCGAGTAAAATGGCAGGTTTAACGGGTTTGATCATATAATCAACCGCTCCCATTTTTAGCCCTTTTTCCTCATCAATATCAGTTTCCATTGCAGTGACAAAAATAACCGGGATATACTGGGTTTTGGGGTTTTGTTTTAAAGCTTCCAGCACCTTATAACCATCCATATTTGGCATTTTAACATCTAATAAAATCAAGTCTGGGTATGGTGCTGAATTGGAAATACTTAATGCACGCTCACCAGAATTGGCTATACGCACTGTATAATCAGCTGATAAAATAGAGCTCATAGATGATAAGATAACAGGTTCATCATCAACGATTAACAGGGTGCTTTTATTCATGTGTAGATCACTTAACGGTCCAATGTATCAGTATATTACTTAACTATTTTGTTAACTGTTAATATTTTGTTAACTATTGATATTAAGTGTAACATAGTCAAACATTTTTGGAAAACCACAGCTAGCAGGTATTCATACCTTGCTACTTAAGCTGGGAAATCATGTCATTTATAAGCATAATTGTTTCTCTATTGAGCCTACTTTGGGCTAATAATTGTGGGTAAATGATTTTGGGTAAATAACTTTGGGTATGAGCATGTATTAGTTTGAAAAGTCGTGCTGATAATCACCGTTTTTATGGATTGAATATTTTTGCATCAATTGAGGCCCAATTTCATTAATATGGGTTTTGTTACAGCTAAAGTGTTGAATGGTTTGTTTGTCTTTTTGAATTAATAAACCTTCTTTGCTGTCTAAGGTTTCATTTTCCCCCCATTTTCCAATACCAGAGTAAAGGGTATAATTTAGTTTTTGCTTACTAAACCTTAGCCAAGCACCTCCGCCAGCTGAAAATGGCACAGTATTACCATCTAGCTCAGATAATGCCATGCTA
>CAYMMQ010000061.1:0-13604 GCA_964391585.1 uncultured Ectothiorhodospiraceae bacterium | reverse complement strand
TTAATAGATGGATGTAATCTCGAAATGGGTTGCTGCTTGCCTGTAATCAAGCACATGGCCTCTTTGACATCATTTGTTTTAAGCAGTGACGACCAAATTTCTTTTGCCTCGATAGATTCATGGATAAATTGGCGAACCCCGTCCAACCGAAACACAACATTCGCACCTAAGATTTCCTCCGTTAAAACAGAGAATTCAAAATTTTTAGGTTGCCAATTCTGCAAAAAATGGGTAACAGCTTTCACCCCCTTGTCATCAACCTGATTAAATAATGACAGATGTGAATCTCGAAAGGCCTCAAACGTAACTAAAGACAATTCAAAAACAGCCTTGCTTTTTTTGTCTCTAGGCTTTGTTATGCCTAATACATAGGCTGTTTTATCCCACAAAAAGTTGGGCTTAACACCTGACGTTCTTTTTTCAGGTCTTGGCACAGCCATAAACTTAGGCCGAGGTTTTTTTTCATCGGTTAAGTTTGGTTCAACATCCACTAGCTCACCTTGTTCAGAAAGCACAAGAATGTAGCCAATTTTTTCTTCGCTAAAGCCGTAAGCTGGTACTTTTGAAGCTCCGTCAGCACTAGCTAAACGATCATAGTATTGAGACAAAGCAGTTAAAATCATTGCACTACCTCCGAAGATTTAAACGGGGGCACCTCAATGATGCCCCCTGTTAATTTTGCTCTAAAAAACTTAGGTTCGGCATTATTGGCAAAATCAATATCGTGTAACATCCACCCCAAATCCTTAGATTCATCACCTAAATCTGAAGAGGGTAAGTCATCATCAGTTTCAACAAGAGAAAAATAAGCAGGAAATTCTCGATTTCCTAAACACGGTTGATGGAAATACTGCCCCTTACGAGCGCGTCGATTAAAAATATCGAGATGTTTACCAACTGAGTCTTCATTACCTGCATTATCTGTCAACTCAAAATGAGCCTCGATAATATAACCAACATCTCTAAGCAGAGTTGTCGCTCTTTGTTGACGGTTCTCGCCATCATCAATCAGAAAATATAAATCTTTCGTAGTTTTCCGGTTTATGGCGCCGCTAACTTTGGCGGAGGAGACTTTGCAATTACCTAATTCATTACGCCGAATCGATTCAAAGCGAACCGGCTTTAAAACATGAATTCGATCTACAACCCAACGTATTGCAGGCTTCCAATGAATTGCCTCTAAAATACCCCGAGCTGCTGAGGGTGTAATCACATCATACGATACCCGCTCTACCTTCATCTCTGGTCGGGTAAAACACGCATAATCACCCCAAACATGCAATTTAATACCATAAGCCATTATTATTCTCTCCTCCATTGATCCACGCCTAGCGGCGACTAAATAACAGAACTTTCTGCTTTGATAAAGGTCGGATCATTCCAACTGATGCCAAATTCTTCATCGTAAATATCTGGGTTAATCAGCTCCCAAAACTGATCTTCAAATCGATGCGGAGCAATGGTCTGAATCGCTCCCGCCATCTGTAAAGCCTCAAAACCTTTCTGAGGAATTTGCACGATATACTGCTGGAGTTTTCGCAACACTTTACCCACGTCATCTGTTGTTTTGAGTTGAGCCAATAAAGTTTCTGCTTCCTCGTCAAATAGCACAAAAATAGGCTGCATAAAACTTTCGATCATCCGAAACTCTTTCGCGATGGTCTGAAAAGGAAACGTCATCTTAGGCGCGTGTTCCCGATGCGTTTTCATTAGCCGCTTTTTATCCAATTCCTCACCCTTACGCCAATAGACTTCAGAAAAATATTCTTTAATGGCATCCTGACCTAGCAAATTATCATAACCGCGGCGAAACACAGAACGCATACCTGCCGCCAAGCCGTCTAATTCCGGCGGTATATTCCAATCAGGTGCCTTAAACACCCAAACATGACTTTCTTCTTTGGTGTTTAAGCGTTCACGATTACAGCGCCCCGCGGCCTGTGCAATCGAATCCAAGCCTGCTTCCGCACGCATAACACATGGAAAGTCAACATCGACACCCGCTTCAATTAAAGAGGTCGATATCACTCGGCAGGCCTGGTTGTTTTTGAGTCTGTCACGAATGATGTTTAAAACTTGGCTCCGATGCGCCGCGCACATTAAAGTTGTGAGATGAAAAACACCTTCAACCTGTTTTTCTTTAAGGAACTTAAATAATGATTGTGCATGACGACGGTTATTCACTATGGTCAGAATTTGTTCATTTGTTTGAATCAGTTCTAACAATTGTTCATCTTCCAATTCACCTAAATGGCTGACACTGACCAAACTTAATTCCTCAAAAAGCCGCTCTGGATTTGGCGCGATTTCACGCACATTTTCAAGCCCCTGATCAAAAGCTGGTGCGCACAGTGCTGGTTGAGTAGCCGTACACAGAACCACAGAGCATCCATAATTACGAGCAAGCTCATCAATCACGGCCATGACAGGCCTAAGAAACTTAAGCGGCAGGGTTTGCGCTTCATCCAAAATAATCACACTGCCAGAAATATTGTGTAGCTTGCGGCAGCGGGAAGGTCGATCTGCAAATAAGGATTCAAAAAACTGCACTGCCGTGGTCACCACAATCGGCATATCCCAGTTTTCCATCGCCAATTTGAGTTTATCCGGCGTCTCTTCATTTTTAATATGGCGATCATCAAAATTGCTGTGATGTTCAAGTACAGAGGATTCACCCAGTTCACCAAACGCCTCGCGAAACACCTTGGCGTTCTGTTCAATAATGCTGGTAAACGGAATCACATAAATCACACGACGCATACCATGTTGCAAAGCATGATCTAAAGCAAAGGCCATTGAGCTAAATGTTTTTCCGCCCCCAGTTGGCACAGTTAAAGTGAACAGACCTGGGGATAACTGTGCCCGCTCACGTGCGGTACTTAGAATTTCTTGGCGGAGTTCATTCACTTTAGAATCAGGACTGCTTTTTGTTTTTTTTGCTAGATGTGCATCAAAAACCTGCTTTAATTCAGGCAACTCGGGATAATTACCACGCAACAAGGGCTTTCCTTCGAGTTGCTTGTAGAATTTATCGGTATCAATAAAATCAGCATCCACCAAGCATGAAAAAATCATGCGTATCAAAAATGCAGACTGAAAACCATGATTCCCCTGTTCAGGGTGAGACTTAATACTGGGTCGGAGCTGCTCCACTTCAGGCAGGGTCAACTTCCTACGCCAAGCCTCATTATCTAGCTGGCACAACTCTTTACCAAAAGTTTGATTTAATCGTGTCTCTAAGGTGCTTCGCCCATCGCCCTCATTAATGCCATTCGCTAAGCCAGCATGATGGCCTGCAATCGCATATGAAATAAGTTTATAGAAAGGTTCTGGCAAAATTTCTGCCACCACCTTTGCGCCAGCCGTAGCATGATCTACCTTTTTGAGTGCCCCCTCTAAGCGTGCTTGAAATTCGGGGGTATACTTCCCCAAATCATGCAGCAAGCCTGCCAAAGAGGCCAGTTCATCTGCTCCAAAATAACTTGCATTATGCCTGGCAACATCAGCAACGGACTGTAAATGATTCTGTAAACTCTGCCAGTCAGCTTTAGTATTATTAATACCAGAATGTGCATAATATTTACTCACATCATAACCTCTTTTTTATGTTCAAATCTGCAATTTCATCCCAATCGTATCACTTTAGTAAAAATAAAAACAACTATTAGATAAAAAAATTATAACATATACGAATATTACTATTATTAAATTCCTTGAAAATGAATAATTTTTTATTTTAGCAAATAATAGATAATTACAAAAATAAATTTAAATAGGTTAATAAACAAATACTGAATATTTAAAAATAAAATACATATATTATTCCTTTTATTCTCTTTAAATCATTCTGGAAAACCTAGCGATTCAGAATAAATAGAGTACAAATATGCTAGAATCTACTCCTCCTATAATTATTTTTATTGAGTGAAATATATGAAAGCAGTAGGTTTAGTTTTATTTATCCTTATCAGCATTTATGGCTTGTTGCAAAGCCAGACATCGATTCCAGGCTCCTCGGCTAAAAGTAATACAGAAACAAACAGTATTAATACAAACGACTCAAATTTAATCATTACAAATGCTTATAAAAACAAACAAAGTGATATTCAGGTTAAAGGCTTTGGAACAGTCAGTCGCTTATTAAAAGATGATAACAAAGGCAGTCGTCATCAACGATTTATCGTACGTTTATCTACGGGGCAAAAAATCTTAATTACTCATAATATTGATTTAGCACCTAAAATAATCAGTTTAAAACAAGGTGATGAGGTCGAGTTTTACGGCGAATATGAATGGAATGACAAAGGTGGCGTCGTTCACTGGACGCATAAAGATCCCGGTAAACGACATATTGATGGTTGGTTAAAACATCAGCAGCAAAAGTACGATTAAAAGCTATAAATTCACACTGCTATGCATTCTCACGGAGGACCGTGTGAGCTTCTAGGTTTAAAATCTATGTAATCTTTAGATCATTTTAGGAGTTGAAAAAAATCAAATTTTGCTGCTTTTTTATCAAAAGTCAGTGTAGTTGTACAAGAGTTCTTATTAGCACACTGTGCAATTAAGATATCTGATAAATCATATTGATTATCATAGGCACTATTAATAAAATCTCTAATTGTAGCATTATGTTCGAACTTTAGAACAGGCATCAATAATAGCGTAGCCAAAACATCCAGCAACTCATTTCTAGGAATGATATAAACGGATTCTAATACCCAAATCATTTCCATAACAACGACAATTGAAACATAAAATTGCTCATTAGTTTTTTCAGCTTTAGAAAATAGACTAAGAACCAAATTTGCCTGTTTCACATCATCTTGGGTTAAAAAACGTATCAGAATGTTGGTATCTAGTGCGTTCATTGAAATTTACTTTTTAAATTTTTTTTTATAGCCTTATCCATTTCTTCTATTGAAATAGGCTTATCTTTTTTATAGTTAGATAAGGAACCAAATATATCGATTGCTTTTTTAGTGACGGGCTTTAGCACTACTTCATTGGTATCATTCACAAAGAATTCTACTTTATCACCAGAATAAAGATGTAACATTGCCCGAATATTTTTTGGTATAGTAATTTGTCCTTTACTGGTAATTGTTGTTGCTACCATTTGACTTATCCTCTCTTTAAATAATTTCTTACCAAGAGTAATACTTTTGTTATTATTAGTCAATTAATCGGTTTTGTATAGCTGAGGATGCATTCAACTGAGAACCGAGATACAAACAAGGTGTGTTGCCATACATTCCTAGCCTGGAACGAGGTGAGTTAACCTAGTCTTTGTACTTAAGGTAGAAACTAATGGGTTTAGGCTTCCCCCTTAGAAAAAGGGGGATTTTGTGTTGTTGTTAAACACTTGATCTGACAGCATTTTATTTAAAAGAACAAATCTCCCCTAACCCCTTTGCTAAAGAGGGGAACAGTTTCGAGTAAAATTTACCTTAAGAACTAACCTATGAACCTGGTCTAAGTAACAGAATTAAACCGTTCAAGTTCTGCTCGCTTTAAGACTTGCTTATAAGCTTTTTTAAAAAAAGTGCGCAAGCTGCTTTTTAATGAAGCAAGCACTACTTTTTTATTTATGCCTTTCAAAACACAAAAAATAGCTAAAGCGTAAGTTATGTCATATTGAGATAAATAACTCTGTCTTTCGGTTGAAGGCGTATTACAACTACCACAAGTGACATTTTTATAATTAAAGGCACTATTGGCCATAATCACTCCAAACCCCATAAATACAGCGATAACTTCCGATAGTTGAGGTATATTTCCTTGATAATTTTCTGGTTTGTTAGGAGAAAGCAGTAATGCATAATAAGCTAAGGTTTGTGCAAAGTAAGCAATGATTGCTTGTGGATTGCGACTCTGAATTGGATTAAATGGAATCAGCAAGCTATTTTCAGCTTTAGACGATTGATCAATGACCTTAGTACCGCGAATCGCTCCTTCAATATAAGGTAATTCTACTTGCTCAACCACTTCATTATTTTGATTCACTAATTGAAATGGCCAGTGTTGCAAATGAGCATACTGTTTTACATTAGCAAAAATCAACGTGGACATTTCTTCCAAATCATTACTTTTAGCAGGAAAAAACGCATTCGACGGTAAGACTAAAAGTGTTTGCTTATAAAAAATATCTGCATCCAAAAAGTTTTCGGCCCATAAAAAAGTATCAAAAAGCCAAATAATAGAGTCTTCATCTAAAACAGATTTACTTTTAAAAAAATCAAACATTGTTATCAAACCCAATTTTATCAGTGATTAAGTGACGTACGACAATACAAATGGGAAAAGCTGTCAAAAAAAGGCTTTGTTGTTCATACCTCTATTGCCTATATATCAATATGAGTGCTAGTATAAACTGCCTTATTATTTATACAAACAAAAATATAAACTTAGCCTCTACTTATTATTAAGGATTTTATTATGTCAAATTATATACTATCAGAAGTTAATGGACTGGGTGACGTTAAAGCACAAACACTTATAAACCACGGAATAGATACTGTTGAAAAATTAGTTTCATGCAATATTGAGCAAATTGTTGCTATCCCAGGATTTGGCGTAGCACTGGCAACAAAAATACTGGCGAATGCTCAAAGCTTGTTAGACTTAGCTGATATTACTGAGCAAGTGCCAGTGCCAGTGGTAGAAGAATCTGCAGCCCCTTCAGCAAATAAAGAGCAAAAGAAAAAAACCAGGAAAAAAGGTAAAGATAAGGGTAAAGCTAAAGATAAAAAGAAAGATATAAAGAAAGATAAAAAGAAAGATAAAAAGAAAAAAACTAAAAAAAGCAAAAAAAAGTAATATCCTCTCCTAAGGAAAACCATGAAAACGAGAAGAAAAAATAATGATAAGCTCTGCCCACGCAGGGCATTGGGAGTGAGAGAGAAAATCATTTACAAAAGTGAAAGCTGTTCTTGCCCTATTTCTTTCTAAAAACTTTGAAAAGGAGTTCTCTACCTTCTTCAACTAAATAAAGTTGCCCTGAGCTGGTGAGATAAAAATCAGCAACTTGATGCAGGTGAGAGAGTATTTTCTTTTTCTCGCCCAAAGAGTAAACCCATAATCCCCCTTGGTAAGCTGATAACTGAGTAAAAAAAACTTCACCACTAGGCGTGCAAATAACTCCCCCTACATCAGCCTCATAAACCACTTTTTGTGAGCTTTTATCTTTAAAAAACAATTGCTGTTGCTCATTTACTTGGTACAGTCCATTCTGACTCAAACAGCTAGAAGATGATTTAATAAGCCCCTTTTGTAACAAAATACTGTTTTTTTGAACTAGATCCAGTTTCTCGACATCCCAGCCAGCTATCGCTTGAACCTCCGCTAAAAAGTAGTCAACTAATACTAAAGCAAGGGCCAAAAACAACATCCAAACAGTAGCGGCCATTTTATTCTTAAAATTTGGAGTGGCTAATCGCATTTTAACGGCTTTTAAGTTATATGATTTTGTGCCTGTTCCAGCATTTCTTTTGCATGAAGTCTAGTGGTGTCAGTAATCTCTGCCCCTGATAACATTCTTGCTAATTCATCAATTCTTTCGCTATCGCTTAATGCTTTGATGGTTGAAGAAGTACTGTTTCCTGCAAATTCTTTTTCCACCAAGAAGTGACAATCACCATGAATCGCAACTTGTGATTGATGGGTAACACATAGTATCTGTGAATAACGGCTTAATTGCTTCAACTTTGCCCCAATTTTTTCAGCAACTTTTCCGCCGACTCCGACATCAACTTCATCAAAGATCAAACAAGGGGTTTGATGACATTCTGCAGTAACCACTTGAATTGCCAAACTAATACGTGATAACTCTCCACCTGATGCTACCTTAATCAATGGTGCAGGAGTTTGCCCTGGATTTGCTGCCACTAAAAACTGTATCGTTTCTTGCCCATAACGCCACAGCTTATGAATAACTTGTTCTTTATCTGTTTGCATTTGATCATTTTGTTTTGAGTCTACTTTTGCAACTAGAGAAATCTCAAACTTTCCATGGGTAATTCCAAGCTGATGGATATTTTTTTCTACCTTATCCGCCAACTCTTTTGCAACCTTGCTTCGTTTGGCTGAAAGCTTCTGCGCCAATTGTTGATATTGAGCTTCAAGTTGTGAAATTTCTTTCACTAAACCATCTTGTAATTCGTCTGATTGTTCATAGTCTTGATAGCGTTTTTGCAACTCAAGATACTTCTCTGCCAGTTTATCTACAGCACAGTGGTGTTTTCTCGCCAATTCATGGTATTGACTTAGCCGCTCTTCCAACTCGGCCAAACGTTCTGGATCATTATCCATTCTCTGCAAGTAATGACTGATCTCAGAGTTCGCTTCACTAATTTGTATTAGTGCATTTGCCAGCATTTCATTAATAGCACTAAGTTGCTCATCAAAGTCACTAATATCTTCAAGCGATTTATGAGCTGAAGATAACAAACTATCAGCTGAATAAGGTTCACCTTCAATTAACTCTTGTTGTGCTTGTTGTAGCTTATCAATAATTTGATTGGCATGACTTAAGCGTTTATACTCCGCTTCTAATTCATCATATTCATTTTCTTGTGGTTCAAACGAGCTTAATTCCTGCAATTGAAAATGCAAAAAATCTTTCTTTTCTAATAACTCATCTTTTTGTTGTACCCAGCTTTGATAACGTTCACTTTTTTCTTCCCAAATACTAACAACTGTATTAATTTGGTCATTGAGTTCATTTAGCTGTCCATATTGATCCAGTAATATACGCTGATTATCACTATGTAATAAAGCTTGGTGAGCATGTTGGCCATGGATGGTTAATAATTTCTCTCCCACTTTTTTCAACAAACTAATCGGTACAGGCTGAGCATTAATAAACCCTTTAGAACGGCCATTACTTAAAATACTTCTTTTGATAATACAAATATCATCCTCGTCTTCACTGAGGGCATTTTCATCTAATAGCGCCTTTACAGCTGGTAGCAAAGAGCAGTCAAAACTGGCACTGATATCTGCTCGGGATGCTCCTTGCTTTATCACCCCAACATCACCTCGATCACCTAAAGCCAATCCCAATGCATCAATAATAATAGATTTTCCCGCTCCGGTTTCTCCCGTTAAGACAGATAAACCGCTAGAGAAATCCAATGCCAAAGCATCGGCAATGGCGAGGTTTTTAATACTTAAATGAGTCAGCATGGTGTTATTATTTCAGTTAAAAGGCGTATTATATTTAAAGTTTATACAATAGTATATTGCAAAACAGGCTTGAAGTTTAAAATATTAAACCCAATTATTATAAGACATAAGTGCTACCGATACGACTTGAACAAATAAATAAAAGATGACAAAACAAAATAAAACTGATAAACCAGTTGTTATGAATGAACGAGCCAACCATTTAATGAAAATTTTGGTTGAAAAATATATTCATGATGGCTCACCTATCGGTTCAAAAGCACTACAAGAATCATCTGGCTTAAACCTCAGTTCGGCTACTATTCGCCATATTATGTCCGATTTGGAAAAACTAGGTTTATTACAATCGCCGCATACTTCAGCAGGTAGAATTCCCACACCACAAGGATATCGCTTATTTGTTGATAAATTAATTTCAATTAACCCATCATCAGTTCAAGTCAATGAAGATTTTAATCGTACCCTGTTAGAGCATTCGCTTTCTGCTGATGCTGTTAAGCAACAAAGCCAATCATCCTTATTAAAATCCACCAGTAATTTTCTATCAGATATTACCAAAATGGCCAGCGTAGTATTATGCCCTTCCGCAAAAAGTTTGCAGCTCAAACATATTGAATTTTTACCTTTGTCGAAGTCCAGGTTATTAGTGATTATTGTTAGTAGTGATGGTGATGTCAAAAATCGCTTTATTGAAATTAAGGAAAACTATTCTACCTCCCAATTACAACAAATGACCAATTACCTCAATTCGATTTTTGTTGGTCAATCAATTTCAGCCTTACAACAAAGCTTGATAACAGAAATGGAGAAAACGCGTGGGCATATTGACAAATGGATGCAACAAGCCATTAATATTGCCAAAAACTCATTAGTGAACCATGATGAAACAAACACTGAAAATTTAATTTGCAGTGGTGAAACCAATTTAATTCAATATGACGATATGAATGATATGGGGAAAATGCGTGAGTTATTTAATGCTTTTCATGAAAAGCAAAAAATGATTGATATGCTCCATCATGTTGACAGTGCTAGAGATGTACAAATTTATATTGGTAGTGAATCCGGGTATGATGCCTTTTCATCGTGCTCTTTAGTGGCAAAATCGTATCAAATTGATGAAGATACCGTAGGCGTTTTAGGGGTTATTGGACCAACTCGCATGGCATATAACAAGATTATTCCCATCGTTAATATTACGGCAAAGATACTAAACTCGGCTTTTCATAAATAATTAAGCATCAATTATTTATTGCTCATAGGTTGGTACTTAAGGTGGAAACTAATATGTTTTGGCCTCCCCCTCGCCTAAAAGCGCCTAATTTTGGTAGAAAAAGGGGGATTGAGGGGGATTTGTGTTGTTATTAAACAGTTGAACTGAAAGCATTTTATTTAAAAGAACAAATCTCCCCTAACCCCTTGGCTAAAGAAGGGAACAGTTTCGAGCAATATTTATTTTAACAACTAACCTATGATTTATTACTATTAATTTCATTTTGTATCGATTCAAACTGACTAGTATACTCAGCTTCAAGTTTTTCGGTTAAACGTACTGACTCTTTCTTAGTCCACTGTTCGATTTCATCTAATGCTTCTTGCTTTTTAAAGGCTAGCTCTTTTTCATTTTTAACTTTTAACTTTTTAAGTTCTGCTTCCATTTTCAATTGCATAGCCAAACGTTGTTCGCTGATTTCAGCTTGTATTTTTTCTGTTTGAGTTAGTTTAAATTGTTCCAGATCCTTTTTTAACTGTGTTTTTTTCTCAGCAGTTGCTTGCTCCATTTCTTGTTGTTCTTTTTCCAGCTGATCAATTTCATCACAAAGAGACAACTCTTGTTCAGCAAGTTTAGCCAGCTCACTGCCCACCTGTTGTTTTATAACATTAATTTTATCATCCATTTGTTTATTTGCTTTATAACGAGCAAATGTATACCCCAAAATGAAAAAAATTGATGCCAACAGAACCAATGAATAATTCATAAAACCCCTAGAGAATAGTATTTATATAGTTAATTGTTGAAGTCTATTCTATTTTAAAGTTATTGACAAGATAGATAAAATTTAATTTTAATCCTTTTAGACTTGTTTGATTTAAAGTATGATTAAGCACATATATTAATTTACTGACAGCAAGTTGAGTTTTCTTTTGTCTATATATAAACCTCATGTAAGTTATACTTTTTTTAAAAACCCCAATTTTAGTTGTTGGTGTTTTTCTTTTTTATTATTGCTTTCGGTAAATACTCCAGCAAACATGCTTTCAGCTCCTAATTCGGGCGACTTGCTGGTCTTTTTAGATCAGTCCTTATCCATGCCGGCTTATGATCATAAAAAATTACCTAAAGAACTTTCTCAACTTGCCAAACAAGCTGAGTTTACCAATGTTGTACTATTAGGTTTTTCTGAAAACATCAAAGAATATTTACTTACTTCGAGTAAACAAACTGGTTTAATTGAGAAATTATCTTCGACTATTAAGCAAAATAAACCTTCTGGAAAGATTACCGACTTTTCCCCTGCTTTTCAATATTTGATTAATTATACAAAACCTATCAGCATGGTTATTTTTATTAGTGATGGTCAAGCTGATATTTGGGATAGGAAACTACAGTATCTAAGCAAAAATGTTCAAATTGATAATAATTATGCTGAGCTTAACAAACAATATGAGCAACTCTCAAAACAATTTAATGATCCTCTAAAACTACACGATAGATTAAATACTGCTTACCAAGAAAAAAACATTCAGCTTAGTAATCAATATTTACAACAATTTATTGCAAAATCTCAAGCCAACATTATATTGCTAAATAATAATGCTAGCAGCAGGGATGTAAATATTGAGAAAAATAGCCGTACTAATGAAAGCAACTCCTCGCTGATAAACTGGCCCATTATACAAAATAATACACCAACGGGATCATCTCTAATTGCGGTGGCAACTACTGATACAACGACTGACATTGACATTCAAATAGATGTTATAAATAAAAAAAATGAAACTCATATTGGGCAAGCAGAAGAAGTTCAAACAACTATTGTAGCAGCAACAGAGATTAATGACGCTGAAATTACCCCATCCCCAACTAGCCTAACACAAGGGGAAAATGCCTCAGTAAAAGATATCACTCAAGCTGAGGCAATAAAAACTGCTCCCGTTGAAAAGCTTGAACTTAAAACAACCGAAATTCAATTCACAGAAAAGGAAGCAAACAAAGAAAGAGAACAGCTAGAGGGGCAAGAAGGGCAAGAAGAGCAAGAAACGAAAAAAGCTACAGCAGCAGGCATCCAAAGGGAGCAGCATCAAGCTGATCTAGGCAATAATTTATTTTGGTTTATCTTAATTTTATTGCTGGTTGCTGTATATTTACTGACTCAGAAAAAGCATTCAGTAATGACAGATAGTACTCTAAGCGAAGAATCTCCTAAAACAATTGATATTAAAACCCCGCCAACTGATATTAGTCCCCTCCCACTCGAAGAAAACCCAACAATTGAGCCTCAACTGATTGTAACAGAGGAAGTTATCAATAAAGAAGTGACTGAAAAAGTTGAAACCATTATTAATAAAACAAGTGCTGATAAAACAAGGGCTGATAAAACAGAAGTTGATAAAACAGACACTAATAAAACGAATGCTGATGAAATTAATAAAATCAACATGTTGCAAAGAACTGAGACAGAACTCGCTAGTATGTCAGCAGATGATTTACTAAAAACCCAAAGCTATTGCAAGCAACAGCTTACAAGTTATCAAAAAGCACTAAGTAAAATTGATACAAAATTAATTGAACTAGGGATAAAGCAATATCATTTTGAGCGTAGTATTGATCTCAGCGTTGAGCTGGCACCCTGTTTTATGTTGGCAGTATGGGAAAATAATCAAATAGAGCAAGTAGCAATTGTTGTTAGCATGTCCATGCGTGGCTGTTTATTTTCAACTCAAGTTCCCCCCCCTTCTAGCATCACTATTCTACGTTGTCATTCCCCATTGGGAAATTTTAAGATAAAAAACTCTCATATCAATAAAATGAACAACCCTCTTTATGAGTTAGTAATAGATGAGTTTGATGATCATACAGAAGATAGAATGCGCTGGGTTGAAATGTTGTCGAGAATTAATAAAAAATCAGTTACAATTTGATTAATACATAAAAAGATATCCATAAAACTATGAAAACTATGAAAACTATTACCCAACTGACAAACTAAAAAACTAATTAACGACTTAACTAATGCACATCGTCCCTATTTTATCGCTAATTATTTTTTACGTTTCGATTCAAGTTTTGTATAACTCGTTTCGTAAAGTAAAGATTGAGCGCAAACTTAAAAAGTACCGCTTAAGGGTATTACAAGAAGTAGATGAGTTAAATCAACAAAAACAAGATCTATCCGAATCCGTACAGCAACTAAAAG
>CAYMMQ010000060.1:0-13754 GCA_964391585.1 uncultured Ectothiorhodospiraceae bacterium | reverse complement strand
TATTTACGAACAGGTTGTTATCCATACTTTTTATCTAGCAGTAATGATGAAAACTTTTTTCAGAAATTGTTTAATTCTATTGAAAAAATTATTTATGAAGATATCCCATCAACTAACAAGATCAAATTTGAAAACCTCGCTATTTTTAAAAAATTAATTTATAAAATTGTCGCTACCAAAGTTCCTTTTCAAGTAAAAATAGACTCGTTAGCTAGAGATTTAGAGATCAGTGAACCCACACTTTATGGTTATTTGGATATTTTAAATAAAACAGGAATTTTTAGAAGTATAAAAAAATATTCAAGCAAGCAATCACGTAAACCAGCAAAGTTATACTTTGCGAATAGTAATATGCTAAATGCTATTGCAGATAATTTACAAATCGAAGTAGAGATAGGGATAATAAGAGAAACTTTTTTTGTGAGTGTTTTTGAAAAGTTATTCTATAGCGATATTGGTGATTTTAAAGTGGGTGATTATATTTTTGAAGTTGGCGGCAAAAATAAAGATTTTAAGCAAATAAAAGATACCGCTAATAGTTTTTTAGTTTTAGATATTGATAGCAGTATCGATAAAAGGAAAATACCCTTATGGTTATTTGGGTTTATATCCACATAACTTACCAAACGTGAATTATAGATGTAATATCTGATAATAACACAACTTGAATGCTTAACCTAAGAAAGATATAAAACCATTGAAACAAAAAATTGAATTATTAGCACCGGGTGGTGATATAGACTCTATTAAAGCCGCTATTTTAGCTGGAGCTAATGCGGTTTATTGTGGGCTGGATAAATTTAATGCTCGTAATCGGGCAACAAATATTGACTTTGATAAGCTTACGGGTATTTTAAGACTGGCACATGCTCATGATTGTGAGCTTTTTTTAACCCTCAATATCATTATTATTGAAAGTGAAATTCCTACCATTATCAAACTTGTCAATAAATTAATCAATACCCGTATTGATGGCCTAATTGTGCAAGATTTTGGCCTGATGTATCTATTAAAACATTATTTCCCTAGTCTTGAAATTCACGCTTCTACTCAGTTAACGACACATAATATCGGTCAAATTAAATTTCTAAAGCAACTTAATATCAAACGCTTCAACTTGTCTCGAGAGCTGAATTTAGCTGAAATAAAACCGCTTGCTTTGTTTGGACATCAACAAAATATGTTAACCGAGGTTTTTGTGCATGGCTCTAATTGTGTGTCATTCTCGGGTTTATGTTATATGAGTTCAGTACAGGGGGGCAACTCGGGTAATCGAGGTTGTTGTAGTCAACCTTGCCGAGAACAATACCTCACTACCGCTGAAGGTGTCGATTTTCCCCTTAATATTAAGGATAATTCTGCATATTCGGATCTGGATGAATTAATAGCGTCTGGTGTTGATTCCCTTAAAATTGAGGGGAGGATTAAAAAATATCACTATGTCCATACTGTCGTTAGTACATGGAGAAAACAATTAGAGCGATATTATCAAAATCAACCATTAGACAGTGACAATAAAGATTTACGTCAGGTGTTTCATCGTGACTTTTCAAGTTCTTTTTTAACAGCCTCCATCAGTAAGGATACTTTTATTGATAATCCGCGAGATCACTCAGCGATACATCGAGCTGAGCAATTATCAAAAGAAAATGGGGCCGATAGTAAAGACAACCTAGAACTTGCTAAAAGTCAGCTTTATGATTTAAAAACAGTCATGATTGATGATGTTAAACATCAAATTGATCAACTCAGTATTGATAAAATACCTTTGTCACTAGTAATCTCGGGTAAAATTGATCAGCCACTAAAGATTAAAGTCAGCAGTTGCGATCAATCTTTTGAGCTATTGTCTGAAAACAAACTCAAAGTCTTAACTAAAAACCTAGCGCCTAACAAAAAAAAATCAAACACTTCTCAATGTTTGAATGCTGAATTAATTATGTCTCGCCTTAAAATTATCAATGATTCTGAATATTTTATTACGGATCTTAATGTTGATGCATTAGAAAATGATCTTTTTATCCCGTTTAAAGAGCTTACTGAGTTTAAAAAGATAATCATGTGCCGTTTGAATAAGGTAGAAAAATTTTATGAACCTGTTCAACTTCCTTCACTGAGTCGTCAATATACTCAAGAAAAACCCAAGCTAGGAGTGTTACTTTCTTCAATTAGTGATGTAACATTATTAATCGATGTCGCTAACTCACAGACTAAAATTTACTATGAACTACCTAATAGTTTTTCTCATCCAAAACAATTATCTGAGTTGGTCAGCTTGTTTCATTCTCACTCCAAACTCATTCCATGGTTTCCTGCCGTTTTAATTGCAGAAGATTATGATGCGGCAATTGAATTTCTTCATCAAGTAAAACCACAAGAAATTGTTACTAATAATACAGGCATTGCCTTTGAAGCTTATCAACAAAATATCACCTGGGTGGCAGGCCCTTTTTTAAACCTAGTCAATACTTACAGCCTTATTTGTTTACAGCAAGAATTTAATTGTGCAGGCGCATTTATTTCAAATGAACTGAGTAAAGATCAAATTAGACGTATTAAAAAGCCTGAAAATTTTGATCTATATTATAGTATTTATCACCATATTGTTTTAATGACAACAAGAGCCTGTATTTTTCATCAGGTTGATGGTTGTAAAAAGAATATTGTTGATGATACCTGTATTCAGCGTTGTGAACGAAATTCTTCAATCACCAATTTAAAGCAGGTATCTAGCTTTATTAACAAAAGTCGGGGTAATTTACATCATATCTATAATGAAAGTAGATTTTTAAATACTGATATTTCTATGGATTTACCCAATATATTTACAAATTATTTTATTGATTTACGAGATATAAAAACCAAAACCAGCACCGTCATTAATAAACAGGATTTAATTACTATCTTTCAAGATCATATTGCCAGTGAAGAGTGGGCAACTAATACCTTACTACAAGATATAAGCCCAACCACAAAAACTCAGTACCAAAAAGGCATATAAACGAGCACTCTAAATAATAAGATTAGACAAAATTTAAAAAAAGATCCGATTATGAATTTATTTGAAAAAATCAAACATAGCAATACACCTAAGCTAAAACGACGCCAAAAAATTAGCAAAGTTTTTTTCCAGTTAATAATGGATTCTGAAGGCACGTATATTAATATTATTGATGATAAAGGTACAAAACTTGAGCCTGATTATCGCTTATATAATGGCGCAATTCGTGATGTGTTAAAAATCATTCAAGAAATTGAAAGTAAAAACAATAAAATGATTAATTGGGAAACTCCATCGGATCATCTTTATTTAGCGGAAAATGAGTTTTTAGTTTGGCATTTAAAGTTTTGTGATAATGTTGTTGATAAGGATTTTAATGCTATTAATTTTGTCGCAGATAGTCAAAAAGTAAATGTTATTTTAAGCCAAGTTGATGAAGCAGTTAATAGCCAAATTAATGTACAAATTATCTTAAACCATTCTATTTCAGAGACTACAAATCAACTTAACTATTTAACTGAAAGTCATGTTTTACAAGGCAATACTATTTATCAAATTGAACCTTTAGGTGAGAATTTTGCATCATTAAATTTTTTTGCAGAATCTTTTTTTCGGGTGGATATAGAAAAATATCTCTCACTTTTATATTCTTATTTTAATCAGATTAATGTTAAATACGAAGACTATAAAGTCGTCAAAAATATTGATATCAAAACAAGTCCTAGCTTGATTATTGAAAAAATTGATGAAGATGGTTCATTATATGTTCGCAGCGCTTATTCAGCGGCCAGTTTACAGGCTGATTTTCTTGAACAATATGATATTAATACCATCGTTACTATTAATGAATTAGAACGCACTATTAATCGCAGTACCTTGATTGATGATGGGGATGATCTACATGGACAGGTTAAAAAACAATTAAATCAATTTAAAAAACAACTTACAACAAGTTTTAAAAAGACTGAGCCAAAGAGCGACGTCACAGAATTGGATATTGATTTTTATATCGAAGATGAACTGTTTATTATTGAACATGCTTTGGCTAAGGAGTTTATTTACAAATTCTTACCAGAGGTGATGCAGAAATATAAAGTAGTGGGCGCTGAGAAACTCACCTCTTATAAAGTTAAAGCTGTTAGCCCTAAATTACGATTAAACTTAGGTTTTGGTATTAACTTTCTTGAAGGTGACGCTGAACTTGATATAGACGGTGAGCTAATGGGGTTGTTTGATGTGTTACAACAATACCGTAAAAATTCCTATATCAGTCTTAATGACGGATCGCATGCACTCGTCAATCAACAATATATTGAAAAATTAGAGCGAATTTTTAAGAAAAAAAGCTCAAAAAAAAATCAAACAGTCAGTGTTTCCTTTTTTGATTTACCGATGGTTGAAGAACTGATTGATGAAAAAACAGCATCAACTAGTTGGAATGAAACTTTTAAGCAAGCCAGAGAAATTTTTACTGGTTTTAATAACATCAGCAAAGCGAGGATGGTGACGCCTAAAATTGATGCTAAATTGCGTAGCTATCAACAACAAGGTTATAAATGGTTACAATATCTGCATAAGCACAGTTTAGGTGGTTGTTTGGCTGATGATATGGGGTTGGGTAAAACGCTTCAGGCGATAGCATTATTAAGTTCTATTTACCTTGGTAAAGGCGCTAAAGAAGCTAAAAATCAGCAAGCAAGCTTAATTGTGATGCCCAAAAGCCTTATTTTTAATTGGCAAAATGAAATCAAGAAGTTTTGTCCCGAACTGACAAGTTATGTTTATTATGGCATGCAACGCGATTTAGCAGAGGCCACAAAATCACAGCTTATTTTAACCACCTATGGCATGGTACGCAGTGATATTGAAAAATTTCAACAACAGGCATTCTATTATGTGATTTTAGATGAATCACAACAGATTAAAAACAGCAATTCTCAAATCAATAAAGCGGTGATGTTACTTGATGCAAAACATAGACTAGCGCTAAGTGGCACGCCGATAGAAAATAATTTAACCGAATTGTATTCCTTATTTAGATTCTTGAATCCATCTATGTTTGGTAGCGGTTTAGACTTTAATAAGCACTATGCCATCCCAATTCAGCAACACGGTGATAAGCAAGTGGCTCAGGAATTAAAATCAAAAATTTACCCCTTTATTTTACGCCGCTTGAAAATAAATGTACTCAAAGACTTACCGGATAAAATAGAGCAAATTTTGTATGTGGATATGAGTCCTGCTCAAGAAAAACTCTATCATCAACGCCGACTGTATTATGCGAAAATTATTAATCAACAAGTGGCTGAACAGGGGATCCAAAAATCTCAATTTGCTATTTTGCAAGCTATGAGCGAATTGCGACAAATTGCATCAACACCAGAAGTCGCTAGTGAAGGTTTAATCATCTCGCCTAAACGGGAATTACTAAGAGAATATTTAACTGAGAGTATGGCTAATGGTCACAAAGCTCTGGTGTTTGCAAATTATTTATCCAGTGTGGATTTAGTTGGAACAGACTTAAATGAACAAGGTATTCCTCATCTTAGCATGACAGGAGCAACATCAAATCGCCAAGTTTTAGTGGATCAATTTCAAAGTGATGCTGATATAAAAGTGTTTGTTATGACCCTAAAAACTGGTGGAGTTGGACTTAATCTAACGGCAGCAGATACTATCTTTATTTTTGATCCCTGGTGGAATAAAGCGGCAGAGAATCAAGCCATTGATCGCGCTCATCGTATGGGGCAAGACAAGACAGTATTTAGTTATAAGCTGATTACTCGAAATACCATTGAAGAGAAAATTATCACCTTACAAGAGAAAAAAAGTGAGCTGTTTGATGCAGTAATTAGTAGTGATAGTGCATCTATTAAGTCAATGGATGAAAGTGATATTAACTTTATTTTAAGTGAATAGTTGAGTTAGTAATATGAACAAAAATCAAGAAAAAATTAGAGATGTAATTGATCGTTATTATGATTATGATCATATCAAAGTAATATATCACAAATTATTAAAACCTCTAGTCCAAGCTAATATAAGTAACTTGCAATATAAAAAAATTAGGTTCGGGGAAAATGTTAATAAAAATTTTTTATTGGATTTTTTTAGCGCATTTCTCAACGATCTTGATTTGAGAGAGCTTTTATTTAATAGCTTTTCTAGCGATATGAAAATAGTATTGGAAAGCGTTGTATGGAGGGGGGAAGTTGATGATGCTGAAGTTGAAAAGTTAATAAAAAAAGAAATCGTGATAATGACTCAGGATGGCTACTTTGAATCTGGTAGTCACAGATGGATTCAAGACAAGTTTAAACTTTTTTGTATTGATGTCGAAAGAGCATATGAGTTCAGATTTAAAGGCAAAGTAAATTATCAAATCTACCTGCCACTAAAGTTAAGAGTGTTATTTAAAGGGTATTTTAAAACTCCAGAGGAAGCTAATCTACGCAGTTATCAAACAGCCGAAGCAGCAGGTGCTACTAAGTATAGTTTTCTTTTTCAACAAGCTGAAAAAAGTCCCAATGAATTACAACTAGCTCAAATGTATTTCCAACAAGGACTATTAAGTTTTAATAAACAAAACAAGGCGACAAAAGCCAGCTTGAAAAAAATGAAAGTAGCATTAGAATGCCATGAATACTACCAGAAAACGTCTATTTCTGCTACAAACACTATACATGTTAATTTACTATCATTAATATGTCAAAGATTAGACTTTTATCTTCAATTTGAGAATCGAAACAAGAAGAAACAAACAGATATTTCAAGTTTATCAGGCATGGAGTTATTAAAATTTTATTATTCCATGCTAAGGGAGGGGAAATCTTTCTCTGTCTTTTCTGAGTTGTTAGATCATTTAAAAAACAAAAATCAACTTAAGTATTATGAAGGTTATGATGAGGATTCATTACATAAAAATATATTATCGGAACTAGAAAAATTAAACCCATCAAGCTGGGTTAATTTTGAGCAGTGGGCAACATACCTTAATTATAATAGTATTGATATTAACGTGATTGACCTGCATCTAGCATCAGAATACTTATATTGTAATATAGAGACTACTAATATTCGTTTTTCTTATGATAGGGAATATGTAAATACTAGGGAACGTCTCGTAAATATGGTGCAAAAACCCTTATTAAAAAGCTGTTTATTTTTATACGCAAGCCTTGGTTTGATTGATATCTGCTATAGCGATCCCTTTAACCCTTTCTATAATATAAAAGATAAAGACTATTTAAGTATTTATGATGGTTTGGAATGTTTTCGCTTAACTGAGCTGGGGGCTTATATTTTAGGTCAAACTAAAAGTTATGAGCTAAAACAAGATAGTAGCAAAAAAGCGCGCATTATTATCGATGAACAACGCTTATTGATTACTTTTCATGGCAAGGATATGCTTAAACAGGCCGTATTAAACCAGATGACTCACAAAGTGAGTGAAAACCATTATAAAATGGACTATGAGTCGTTGCTGGCTGGATGTAGCAGTGTGCAGGATATAGAAAAAAGAATTAATCAATTTAAACAGCTAATAATGAAAGAGCCACCTGCAAACTGGCAATTATTTTTTAAACAAGTGATTGAACAAGCCAATCCATTAAAACATGATCCCAATCTCGTTGTGTTTAAACTTAAAGAGCAAGCAACACTTTATCAGGTTATAGCTTCAGATCCTGTGTTGAAAAAACACATTTTAAAGGCGGAGGATTTCCATATTGTTGTTGAATTAGCTAAAATAGCCGCAGTTAAAAAACGACTACTAACCTTAGGCTATTTTATGTGATCGTCACTTGGGTAAAGAATCAGCGTTTAACCCGTTAAAGACATAAACAATTTAGGGAGTTTTTCTGGCAACTGAGCCACATTATCAATGACCAGGTATTGCTTACCAAAAATATCTCTAACATAATCATCGGCATGTTGATCAAGGTTGATGCAGTAGGTATAAATACTTTCTTGATCTAATTCTTGTACCGCTTTTCGTGCATCTTCAGTTAATAAACGTTCATCACTGACATCAATATCGGCAGGTTCTCCATCTGTGAGCACTAATAAGAGTTTTTTCTCTGCTTGCTGATGACTTAAATAATGTCCCGCGTGACGTAAAGCCGCACCCATACGAGTTGAATATCCGGCTTGCATAGCAGCCAAGCGTGCTTTAACATCATTATCCCAATGTTCAGTATAACCTTTGATATGCTGATAACGTACCTCGTGACGGGTATTAGATGAAAATCCAGCGATAGCAAACTTATCTCCTAAATGTTCAATCGCATAAGCTAATAAAGCAACTGCTTCCTGGCTTAATTGTAATAAAGTGGTTTCGCAACCAGCGGGAACTTGATTTAATGATTCGGATAAGTCGAGTAACAACATCACCGCAATATCACGTCCATCATGTTTATGACTCATATTAATGCGAGGATCGGGTGTAGAGCCACTTTTATAGTCAATCAAGGAACGAATAGCAGTATCTAAATCTAACTCACTACCATCTTCTTGGTAACGAATACGGACATAATGTTGTGGTTTTAATAAATCTAATAATTGTTTTAACTGCTTAGCTAATGCCGCATGTTTTGTTAATAAGAGATCAATGTCGGCAGGATTTCCCGGGGGGTGCAAGGTTTCATATAAACTCACCCAGTCAGGTCGATAAGATTTGCTCAGATAATCCCACTCATGATAATGACGTGGGGGTAAACTATTTTCTTCTTCACTTTCATCGACTGTCGTTTTATGTTCTTCAAACATTTCCTCTTCATCACCCATTTCAATAAAAGTCCATAGGTGTCGATTATCATCACGGTATTCAATTTCTGTATCTTTAAAATGCATGACCGCTTGTTGATCTGATTGTCTGCGCGTTCGTGCAACAAAAGAGGTCGCTAACATCGATATTCCCATAGTATCTGTTTTTTCATCTTGCATTAGTTGATGAAATTTTTCACAAAATTTTAAAATATCTGGATTAGTGTAAGTGTGATTAGCATCTAAAATACAATAAGATAAAATGGTTAAACGGTGACGAATACAAGATTCTTTTTCACTATTACAAGCACTTTCAACGGGTTTTGGATGTAGCGCAATAAAAATAGGACGCAAACCAGGATATAGTTGCATCGCTAAATATTCAACACGAGAGTCTTCTAGTGTCTCAACAGCCATTCGTTGATAAGGACTTAAATTGTCGGCAATAATTGCTTTGGACCAGCGTTTATGCCCCATAATATGGGCAAGTATGGCTCGATAACGGTCAATCCCTTTTATAATAGAATCATTTTCTAATATTAGATCATCTAAAATATCAGGAACTCGAGTGCCTAGATCATCAAAATATGGAACGGGTTTGATATCCACATCTAAACCAGTAGCATAAGGGATCATATAAGTTTTTTCATCCCATAATGCTTTTAAATAAAGGCTTAAACTACGCTCATTATCAATAAAAAGTGTACCATGACGCTCGCGTTGTAAAATCGCTTTGCTATCGGCGGACTCTAAGGAGAAAAACTCAATTTGACGATCTGGGTGATCGGGATAATTTCTTATTCCATAATCTACCCAATTTTGTAATCCTTCCAAGGAAAGTTGATTGAGCAAATAGCTGATGTTATTTAACATCGGGAGCAAGCCCGGGCTGGGGATAGTAGTATGAAACCCATGAATTGAGCCAGTGGTTTTCTCTGCCATCGACATTAATAACTTGATGTATTTTGTTAATAATTCTGTACTTCCTAAGCGTCGAGCGGCTTCAGCAATAGAGTCTAAAAAAGGGGTAATTGCTTTGCCATTTGGGGAGCGCGATAACTGCCAAACCGTATCTGAAACTAATGCCAAACAAGTTTCATCTAAGCGTCTACACACTTGAGGCATTTCTTCTAAATAAATAAGCACTGGATCAAATCCACGGCCAATCATACTAACCACAGAAGCACCGTGTAAATAATCTTTTATCCCTTGTTCGGATAAAGACACTATTGCTTCTTGCATACAATCTTCAAACACATCATCTAGTTGCTTAAAGTTACACTTTAAAAGACTACGGTAACTATCTAATTTTTCATCATTCATTGCGTTTATTTATACCAAGTTGATAAGCTTTTAATAAGGCATTATTGAGACCTTGTTGCGATTTTAAGTCAGTTATTCCCAATTCATCCAGAGCAATATCTTGTAAGTTTTGTTCTAACTTAACGACTTCCCACTTTTTTATAAAACCATAGAGATCAAATAAGGTTTCATGTAAAAAATCTTCTGCTAGTCCTTGAGCATTATGATAATAAACTGGACTATCTAACATTACTTCATAAAGGTAAGAGTAGGTATCTACTTTATTAGCTTTAGCTAGTACAAAATGAAATGAAGGAAGATTTGCTGACTGCAGCATAAACTCATCCAGATTAATGGTCATACTATAGTTAAAATCTTGTCCTTGATAAGAGAAAGAAACTCCAACATCAATACTATTATTCATGACTTATATCCAAGAAAACTATGCTAGGAAATTAGAGAAAGACAGCTTTAACTGCATGAGTTAAGGTACTACGGATATCATCGTCATCGGTAATAGGGCGAACTAATGCCATATAACATGCATCTTCTTGACTCAATCCTTGACTCATTAAGTTGGCTGCATAAACTAATAATCGAGTAGAAATTCCTTCATCTAAGCCATGCCCTTTTAGGTTTCTAGCCGTTTCAGCAATTTTAACTAGCTTAGTAGCCGTTTCATTATCGATATTTGCTTCAGAAGCAACAATTTCTGCTTCAACTTTAGCATCTGGATAATCAAAATCCAAAGCGGTAAAGCGTTGCTTGGTTGACTGTTTTAAGTCTTTCATCAAGCTTTGATAACCTGGGTTATAGGAAATAACCAACTGAAAATCAGCATGAGCATTAACTAACTCGCCTTTTTTATCCAGTGGCAAAGTGCGTCTGTGATCGGTTAATGGGTGAATAACCACAGTCGTATCTTGACGAGCTTCTACAATTTCATCTAAATAACAGATTGCCCCAATTCTAGCAGCAATTGTCAGTGGGCCATCTAACCAACGTGTGCCTTGAGCGTCTAATAAATAACGACCTACTAAATCTGAAGCGGTCATATCCTCATTACAAGCGACAGTTATCAGTGGTTTTCCAAGTTTCCAAGCCATATGTTCGATAAAACGAGATTTACCACATCCAGTAGGACCTTTTATCATAACCGGTAAGCGTGCTTGGTAAGCGGCAGAGTATAATTCGACTTCATTGCTTTGAGCCTGGTAAAAAGGTTCTTTTTTGACTATATATTGTTCAATATCTTCATTGCTCATAAACATACCTTTATTTTAGTTGTTAATCATAGCTTGGCTTTAAGAAAAATTCGTCTAAATCCCTCTTTAATAGGGGAGGATTAAATAATCTTAAATACCAATATATGGGTTATTGATTATTTCTTAAATTTTTTTGTAAGCATTTAAAAAAAAAGCCTCAATATACAGAGGCTTTTTTCAAGTTATTTTTTTATGAATTAAAATCCATTAAAAGATTACTTATGTACACCTAATTTATCTCTCCAACCTGGGAAGATCTTATCTGCATCTCCAGGGAATGATTCAAATGCACGAGCAAATTCGTTATGTTCTTTCGCAAATTCAACAGGATCTGCACCTTCTTTCCAACACTCATATGACTGACGTAAAGAGATTGCGCCTGCAGCAGGAGAGTCAATATGCCCATAAGAACCACCACCAGCAGTATTAATGATGTTACCATGTCCTAAGTTTTCAAAGAAACCAGGTAAGCGTAATGCATTCATACCACCAGAGATAATAGGAGTCGTTGGTTTCATTCCATACCATTTTTGGTTATAGAAAGGTCCTTGACACTCATCACGCTCAATCATGTAGGCAATAACTCTATCATCTTTGCCACCTTCCATTTTACCATACCCCATAGTACCCACGTGGATACCTGAAGCTCCTTGTAAACGCGCCATTTTAGCAAGAACAAATGCTGTATAACCACGTTTTGATGAAGGAGATGTTATCGCACCATGTCCAGCACGGTGATAATGTAAATACTGGTTAGGGTATTGACGACGAGCTGTTGTAATCATACCAGGACCACCAACATAACCATCAACTAAGAAAGCTAAACGAGGTGCATCTTCAGCAAACTCTTCTAATGCAAAATCTGCACGAGCACACATTTCAAAGTGATCATCCGCTGTAATGTTTAGAGAGAATATTTTAGCTTCACCCGTTTCATCTTGCGCGCGTTTCATCGCATCATGCACTAATGGTAAAGCTTTTTTGATTGGACAGAAAACTTGGTTACCTTGAGGTTCATCATTTTTAATGAAATCACCACCTAACCAAAATTGGTAAGCAGCTTCTGCAAATGGCTCTGGGCGTAGACCTAATTTAGGTTTAATAATTGTACCGGAAATATAACCACCATCAACTACAGGGCGACCTAACAAACGCCACATATCTGAAATATCAGTAGTTGGGCCATCAAATAAATTTAACATCTTAGGTGGAATAAAAAAATCTTGCATTTGTGCACAAGCAACATCACCCATACCTTGGTTATTACCAATAGTTAGCGTTAAAAATGAAACCATCAACGCTCGACCGTCTGTTACATTACGATCAAATAATTCATTTGGATAGGCGATTTTCATAATGCCGTTAGCTTCATCAATTTCATAAACTAAGGCATCAACACCTTTGGTAAAGTCATCAGTTGTTGAAACTTCAACATTAGTTCCTGTCGACGATTCAGCTGCAAAGTGAGAAGCTACTTCTAAGTAACCATGACCTGTAGCAGGCTCCATTGTGTAAGCAACTAGGATGTGCTTACCATCGGCGATTAAATCTTCTTCTTTTAAACTTAAGTCAGAATAACGTGCTGATTGATCCATGTGGACTCCTTAATTAAAAAACTGTGAATGTTTAAGCAAATAATTAATTATGATGAAATGAATGTGAAGCATCAGAATTAATTGAATTGATAATATACGTATTTTGAACTATAAAGTAAACTATTAATTTTTTATGTTTACCATAATTAAAGCCTTATGTATAATAGGTTTAACAACAGGGATAACTTATGAATCCAACCTTTAGACAATTAAATATCTTTGAATCAGTGGCAAGAAACCTTAATTATACCCGTGCGGCAGAAGAATTATACCTGTCTCAACCTGCAGTTTCTATGCAAATCAAATTATTAGAAGAACAAATTACCTTGCCCTTATTTGAGCGTTTTGGCCGTAAACTATACTTAACCACAGCGGGTAAAGAAGTTTATGAATATGCGAGAAATGCTATTCAACATAAAAAAGACATTGAAGAAACGATTGAACAATTAAAAGATTTGCAAAAAGGACATCTGAATATTGCCGTGGCGACAACGGCATATCATTTTGTTATTCGCCTATTAGCAAGTTTTGAGAAAAAGTATCCCAAAATTCGCATCAGCTTGGATGTGACCAACCGTAGTGAGTTACTGAATCAGCTAAACAATAATGAACGTGATTTAGTGATTATGGGGCAACCTCCCGCCGAGCAAACACAGTTAAAGTCAATTGCATTTTTAGATAACCCCTTGGTTGTGATTTCTTCTTTAACTCATCGACTTGCAAAATTAAGCAGGAAAATTTCACTGGATGAAATTTCTAAGAAAAAATTTATTGTGCGTGAAGAGGGATCTGGCACACGCAAAGCCTGTGAAAAATTCTTTAAGCAAC
>CAYMMQ010000059.1:0-13797 GCA_964391585.1 uncultured Ectothiorhodospiraceae bacterium | reverse complement strand
TAAATGCTAAATGCTAAATGCTAAATCACAAAGCACATTTTATCTACTTTCATGCTGATGTCAACAATTTATTGCTACTAAGCTAGAGACTTGATGTAATTAATGTGTTTGTCTGTTTTTACCCAACTCCATTTCCTTATTTTGCAGTTTTAATTTTTCTTGTTTTATTTGCTCTTCGGTCAGTGGCGTTGGTGGATAAGCCAAAGCTAAATGAAAAACATCATCAATCCACCTAACTGGCTTAATATCCAGTTTTTGAATAATATTCTTAGGTATTTCTACTAAGTCACGTTTGTTTTCTTCTGGAATTAACACTGTTTTAATACCACCACGCAATGCCGCTAATAACTTTTCTTTTAACCCGCCAATGGGTAAAATCTCACCTCTTAAGGTGATTTCACCAGTCATTGCCACTTCACAACGCACCGGTATTTCCGTTAATGCGGAAACAATCGCCGTACACATACCAATTCCTGCACTTGGGCCATCTTTTGGAATAGCCCCTTCCGGAACATGAATATGAATATCTTTATTCTCAAACAAGCTATCAGTAATACCTAAGACTGCACTTCTGCTTCGTACCACGCTCATCGCCGCTTGAATAGATTCTTTCATCACATCACCTAAGTGACCGGTGACACTGTTTTTACCTTTGCCATTCATTACTGCCGTTTCAATCGATAAAATTTCACCACCGACTTCAGTCCATGCCAAGCCTGTCACCTGACCAACTTTATCTTCACCTTCAACAACACCAAAACGAAAACGCTTAACACCTAAGTATTTTTCTAAATTTCTGCTATTAACATTAATATGTTTTATTTTTTTATTGATTAATAACTCTCTCACCACTTTGCGACAAATCTTAGATATTTCTCGTTCAATATTTCTTACCCCTGCTTCACGGGTATAGTAACGAACAATATCGGTTATTGCACCACGACTAACGCTAAGTTCTTTTTCTTTTAATCCATTGTTTTTCATTTGTTTTTTTAACAAATACCTTTCAACAATATTAATTTTTTCATCTTCGGTATAACCAGATAAACGGATGACTTCCATCCGATCTAATAGTGGCGCAGGAATATTCATACTATTAGAAGTAGCGACAAACATCACTTCCGACAGGTCATAATCCACTTCAAGATAGTGATCATTAAAAACATTATTTTGTTCAGGATCAAGTACTTCCAATAAAGCCGAAGATGGATCACCACGCATATCCATCGCCATTTTATCAATTTCATCCATCAAAAAGAGGGGATTTTTCACCTCTACTTTTGCCATATTTTGTAGAATTTTCCCCGGCATAGAGCCAATATAGGTACGACGATGTCCACGAATTTCAGCCTCATCTCTCACGCCACCTAAGGACATTTTGACAAACTTTCGTCGAGTTGCTCTTGCAATCGATCGTCCTAAAGATGTTTTACCTACACCAGGAGGCCCGACCAAACATAAAATTGGCCCTTTTAATTGTTTAATACGTTGTTGAACGGCTAAATATTCTAATATCCGCTCTTTAACTTTTTCTAAACCATAATGATCTTCATCTAAAATTTGTTGTGCTTCAATTAAATCATGTCGAACCTGAGAACGTTTTTTCCACGGGATATTTGTCATCCATTCAATATAATTTCTCACCACAGAAGCTTCTGCAGACATTGGAGACATCATTTTTAATTTTTTTAATTCATTTTGTGCTTTTTTCTTTGCTTCAGCAGATAAACCCTGTTTTTCAATTTTATTTTCTAACTCTTCCATCTCATTAGGAACATCATCAATATCCGTAAGTTCCTTTTGAATCGCTTTCATTTGTTCGTTCAGATAATATTCTCGCTGACTTTTTTCCATCTGTTTTTTAACACGGCCACGAATTTTATTTTCAACTTGTAATATATCTAGCTCAGCTTCCATAATTGCTAATAACTGCTCCATTCTGTCACGAACCGAGCCTATTTCTAATAGCTTTTGTTTCTCATCAAGTTTCAGTGGCATATGTGCGGCAATAGTATCCGCTAACTTATCTAATTCTGTAATTGCAGATAACGAAGAGACAACTTCAGGTGGAATTTTATCGTTCATTTTGACGTATTGTTCAAACTGGTTGATCACCGAACGCATTAAAACATCTGCTTCCCGTGTTTCAATTGCTGCCTGTGAAAAAAATGAAACGGTAGCGGTAAAATAATCTTCTTTCTCAGTAAATTTTTCTATCTTCGCGCGCTTATCCCCTTCAACTAAAACTTTTACCGTGCCATCGGGTAATTTTAATAAACGTAAAATAGTAGCAACCGTACCATAAGCGTGGATGGTATCGGGTTTTGGATCATCATCAGAAGCCGTTTTTTGAGCAATTAATAAAATCTTTCTATCATGCTCCATTGCCACATCTAAGGCATGAATCGATTTCTCACGCCCTACATATAAGGGGATAACCATATAAGGATAAACCACTACATCCCTTAAAGGTAAAACGGGGAAAACAGTTTGTTCGGTTTCTAAGTCTGACATTTAAATTCTCTTTTACTTAAATCAATATACTAGCAAGTTTCCAAGCAATATTGGGATAATTGTGAAAAATTCAAGAAATTAAACATAATTAATCCCCGCCACCACCATCACAGCCACCACCACTATCACAACTACCCGCATCAGAGCTACTAAAGCTAGCATCAGAAGAATGTCCCATGGATGAACGTCTGCCCATAGGGCGAGAGGGTAATAGATGCAATAACAATGCAATGAATAAAAACAGAGCCGTTAACATGAAAATAATCGGTAATACTCGTGAAAACAATAAGATATAATGTTCCCAATTTGAATAATAATAGCTACTGGCACAAACAAAAGATAAAATAGCGTATTTGTTTGACCAACTCACTGCAATAGCAAAACAAACAATTATCCAAACTATTGGTGTCAAAATAACACCCAGAGGATTTATTAAAACATAAATCCACAAACTTATTGCAGCGATTAAAATCGAGTTTTTCATCTTTATCGTTTATATTATCCTCAACTGCCAAGTGGGAGTTGCTTGCTGATCAATTAATTGCTGATTTTGTAACCACTGTTTTGCATCTTCGGCATCTTGATAAAACCAATTGCTAGTTGCTCCTAAGCGAAAACTATATCCCCACTCATCCATATCTTGCATCATTGCAATAGAAGAATAACTAGGCAGTAACTGTGCTAATAAAATTTGTAAATAACACACTCCATTTTCTTCATCATAATCACCACTAGCATCGGTATGTAAGTTTTTTCGCCGTAATTCATCCATACAGATATAATGACAGGCCTCATGCATTGCAGAGTGCACCGGAGTATCTTCACGCACTAACAAGGTATTTGCGATGAGCCCCGCTTCATTATCCCCCCAAAAACTGCCTGGAATCTCTTGCCCTTTTGCAATCAAACGTAGTTCTAAACCATATGGTTTGAATAAGTGACAAAGCTCATCAAAAACGCCTGCCCCACAATACAACATCTTTAACTCATACAGGATTTAAGTTGATCTTGCCAGCTTGGCACAATCAAATCGAAGGTTTGATTTAATTTTTTATTATCCAATACAGACCATGCTGGACGTTCTGCAGGTGTTGGGTATTCACTACTTGGGATAGCGATAAGTTGTTGACAGATTTGATCTTGAATATTGGGATCTAAAGATAAAATACTTTCAGCAAAACCAAACCATGAAGTATGATTACTAGCAGTTAAGTTAAACAAGCCCAAAAACTTCTGTGGAATTTCTTGCATATTTGCAGAACTTTCAATTATTCGTAGCAAGGCAATTTCAGTCACCATCGCAATATGCCGACACCAAACCGGAGACCCCAGTTGATCGCTTACAACTTTCATTTGCTCTCTTTCATGAGCCAAACGCAACATCGTTAATAAAAAGTTTTTACCACGAAAGCCATATACCCAACTGGTACGAAAAATTAAAGACTTGCAACCACTATCTAAGATAGCATTATCTCCTGAGAGTTTACTTAAACCATAAACACTCAAAGGATTGGTTTGATCAGTTTCTAAATAAGGTTTATTTGCCTTACCATCAAAGACAAAATCGGTTGAATAATGTACTAATAAACAGTCATTTTGTTGTGCAAACTCAGCTAATACTAACGGTGTATGCGCATTGACTTTAAACGCCAATTCAGCTTCACTTTCTGCTTTATCAACTGCAGTATAAGCCACTGCGTTAACAATTATTTGAGGTTGATATTGTAGCAATAAATGACGAATTTTTTCCGGTTGAGTGAAATCTGCTTGCTGACTATCAAAAGCCAATACATGGCCAAGAGATTGTAAACAGATCGATAATTCATAACCTACCTGGCCATTTTTACCAAACAACATAATTAATGGTTTTTTCATCCAAATTCCCTTTATTCAATTAATAACACGTATTACCAAAATGGCCACAAATCCCAGCCTGAATCTAATTGTCCACTGCAAGACTTAAGCTGGCGGGCATAACGACTGGCATTCGCTTTTACTTTTTTAGAAACTTGAATCAACCACGGTTTTTTCAAGTAGCTTTTATTTTTAAAACCACCATGCCCTTCATGATAAGCAAGATACAGGTTATATGCATCCCATTTAGAAATTTTTAATAAGCGATAGCTCATAGCACCATACCAGCCGATAAAATCAACGGCATCTTCATAATCATCTCGATCGGCAAAACGGTTACCCGTTTTATCCTTATACCAATCCCAAGTATCATCTTTCACTTGTGCATAACCGTAAGCAGAAGATGGCCTGGTCCAAGGAATAAACCAAAACAAGGTTTGCCTGGGCGGCTTAGCATCACTGACAAAATGAGACTCTTGATGCATAATGGCCAATTGCACATGAACCGGCACACCCCATTTTTTAAATGATTGGTAAGAAGCTTCATACCAATCACTTTTTTCTGCAAAAATATCACAGGCATTATTGGTACGTTTTGGTGGCGAGCTGGCACAAGAGGCCAACAAAAATAATAATATTACGACTAAAATCTTATGTCTTTTCATCAATACAAAATAAAGCGGCTTAATCTGGAATAGCCGGCCCTTCTTTCCCCCAACATAATTGTGAACCCAAACCGGGTTGTTGATAAAGGTCAATTCTATCTAATGCGGGGGTTTTTTCACAGAGTTGTTGGCGGATCCAGTGCAATAAAAGTCCATTATTTTCAGAAACAATGCCAGTACTTTTATCTAAATGTTGATGATCAAGTAAAGCATAAGTCGTCTGAAAGCTTTTTTTAACATCACCATAATCTACAGTCCAACCCATAAAATCATCTAATTTCGTGGATAAATGTAAACGAATTTTATAACTATGCCCCATCAAAATTTTCTGCTTATTTTGTAGCTTAGTGACAGCACTTTCAAATAAAAACTCTTTCCAAATCCTATACAGCTCACCATTGTAATGGCATCCTGATGAGTGAGTTTCATATACAGTAACCCAGGATAAGGCCTCACACAAAGGTTTTATTTTTTGCCAAATCCAATAACACAAATTTTCTGAAGTCGGGTTTTCTAAGCCGGGAATATTATTTAAACAAGCTTGATCTAATTGTTGATTTAATGGCTCCCATAAGCTATCTAAGGTATCAAAATCAATTCCCATATCCGCATCTACCAAGTTTTGGTTAAGGTGTAAAATCACTTCAAAACCATGTCCATGCATGCGTCCACAGGGATGCCCTGCCTCAACATTGGGAAGTTGATGCGCCGCTTCAAAACGATATCGACGCCAAATATGCGCTTGAGCGTACTGATCTAAATCCACACCCGAGTTTGGGGTGCTCTGAATGGCAACTTGATGCACATCGGCAAAATCTACTTTATCTAAAAACCACCGAGATATATTTTCATCGGTAGGAACAGCAATCATCTCGTTTAAATAACGGTAATTTAGTAAAGATGCTAAGTATTCCAATTTAGGTGCTAATGAAGCTGCACTGTAATTTGAATCAAACAAACGAAAAGAAACCTGATAACTATGGCCATGTAAGCGTGAAGCAGGATGAGAACTCGCTAAAATAGGTATTCTGGCTGCTGCTTCAAAACTTGAAGAAACGATATGATATAAATGCGGCATAAAGCTTTAATCTCAAAAATCTTGGCTGGTTAAGGGATCAATTATACCTGCTTGTTCAAACCCTTTGGCTCTTAATAAACAGGCAGCACATGTCCCACAAGGTGGTCTGCGACCATTATAACAAGTATGAGTATCAGCTAATGCAGCTAATGCATCTAATTTTACGGCTAATTCAACAATTTGTTGTTTGCTTAAAAACATCAAAGGGGTATGTATTTGAACCGGATATTCCATACCTAAAGTCAGGGTTTGCTGCAAAGATTTTAAAGTATCTTCACGACAATCAGGATAACCACTATAGTCAGTTTGTGCCACGCCAGTCACTAAGTGAGCAATTTTTTCCTGGTAAGCCAAAGCGGCTGCAAAACTCAAAAAAATAAGGTTTCTGCCAGGGACAAAAGTATTTGGCAAAGCAGTTTCTTCATTTAATTTATCACTCACTGGCTGTGCACCGGTTAAGGCATTTTCAGTTAATTGGGAAAAGGTATTAATTGGCAATACTCTATGCGAAATTGATGTCTGTGCACATATTTTTTTAGCACAGCTTAGTTCAATCCTATGGCGCTGACCATAATCAAAACTCACTGCTTGTACCTGATTTTTTCCAAATTTTTGCATTGCCCAATATAAGCAAGTCGTTGAATCTTGCCCACCAGATAACACCACTAATGCTTTATCTCTGCCTTTATTATCTCTTATATTTATATCCATAAAATACTTATGTTTAAGAAAATCCTGTCAATCATGTTAAAATTAGAGTTTGAGTATACGTCATGGATGAATTTTATGAAAGATGAAAGCACACTAAACAAAGAAATAGAAAAAGAAGAAAAAAGCAAAGAAATAAACAAAGAAATAAACAAAGAGTTACGCCACAAAAAACGGATGCAAAAACAAAAACAAATTGTTGATGCTCATATAAATCAAGCTAATATTGATCAAGGTGTGGTTATTTTACTTTCAGGTAATGGCAAAGGAAAAAGTTCATCCGCTTTTGGCATGTTAGCACGAAGTTTAGGACATGGCTTAAAATGTGCTGTTGTGCAATTTATTAAAGGCCAATGGGAATGCGGTGAGAATTTATTTTTTGCCCAGCAAGCCAATGTTGACTTTTTTCTAATGAAAACCGGATTCACCTGGGATACGCAAAATTTTGCAGCAGATAAGGAAGCTGCAGAACAAGTTTGGCAACAAGCCTCACCCTTATTAGCAGATCCTACTTATGATTTAATTATCTTTGATGAATTGACCTATATGTTTAAATTTAATTATTTAGATGAAGATGTATTTATGCAAAAGTTACAACAACGTCCCATATCACAGTCAGTTGTAATCACTGGGCGAGGTGCGAGTAAAAAGCTCATTAACGCTGTTGATACTTATAGTGAAATTACGCTACAAAAACATGCATTTCAGCAAGGTATAATGGCTCGTAAAGGAATAGAATGGTGATATACTCTGATTATGCTCAGCCGGTGTGTTCCATGGAAAAGTTGTCTGTCAGCTAGCAAACATCCAACCTTGTATCAATATCATGAATATTAAAATTATCACATAAGAAGATAAAATCATGGGTTTACATGAACAGCTACACCATTAAGTATTTTTGGGCCGAAAATAATCAGTATTAGCATAAAAATCGGCTTGAGTATTTTCATCATGCCAACCTGACACACCCAAAATAGGCAGTGGAGAAAAGTATTGATTATTGTTTAAAGTTTGTGATGTTTGAATATCTTGACACAATAATTGATCAAGATGTAAATATTGTTGCTGTTTTGTTTGGGCAAAAAAAGCCTCATCAACTAAAATGGGATACATTTTCCCCGTAAAACCAATAAAGGGCTTTAGTGCTTTTTCATACATCCCATGTCCAAAAACAAAAGCGGTAATTTGATGCTGCCAACACTCTCGTTGTTGATAAAAAACTTCTAACCAACGATGTTGGCGCAAATCAGCTAATAATTGTGCATTTGAACTGGCTACAACAATACCCGACTCATCTAAATGGGTAATAGCATCACGCTTAATACTTCGTAATGAACCGGTTTGAACTTTAATTTCATCAATATGTAATTGATTTAATAGCAGTTTTGTTAATGGGAAAAGCCCCCAAATACAGGCATTAAAGAAGTCATGCCAATTTTCTGCTCGGGTTTCTACTTCTCCAGTAAGAAAAACACGCTCTTCATACGATAAATTAAGTGATGGGTTTGGTGGGCGAAAACAAATTTTTTTCGCATTAGCATTGATACAAGGGCTTGAAAAAAAATCATCAAGAAGCTCGCCATTAGGCCAATCTGCACAGTCCTTTTGCCATAACAATAATTTAATATCATCAAAAACGTGGCTACGTTGATAAAAATTTTCATCCCAAAAAAGAGGTGTTTTTTTTCGCATATCAAAAATAGACTGTGTTAAAATGGCGAGCGAAATTGCTTATGCTGCAAGATTATAACATCTTTTAAAATTTACCAATAACAGGACATTGCATGAAAATATTCATCACTGGTGGTGCAGGTTTTATCGGTTCCGCATTGATCCGTTACCTCATATCTTCAACAGAGCATCAAGTTATTAATGTTGATAAACTCACTTATGCTGGGAACTTAGAGTCACTCGACAGTTGTAGTAATGATAATTACTATTTTTTTGAACATGTTGACATTTGTAATCAAGCAGAAATGACTAATATTTTTAACCATTATCAACCAGATGCAGTCATGCATTTAGCCGCAGAATCACATGTTGATCGCTCAATTGATGGCCCATTAGAATTTATACATACCAATGTTTTAGGAACAGCCGTATTACTTGAATGCGCCAAAAGCTATTGGCAGTCATTAGAAGGAGAGAAAAAAACTCAATTTCGCTTTCACCATATTTCAACGGATGAAGTCTATGGTAGTTTAGGTAAAGATGACTTTTTCAAAGAAACCACCGCTTATGATCCCAGTTCTCCCTACTCTGCTAGCAAGGCCTCATCGGATCATTTAGTTCGAGCATGGCATAGAACTTATGATCTTCCTGTTGTGATTACCAATTGCTCAAATAACTACGGTCCTTTTCAGTTTCCTGAAAAACTCATTCCTTTAGTATTGCTCAATGCCCTTGCAGGTAAACCTCTGCCTATTTATGGCAAAGGCGATCAAATCAGAGACTGGTTATTTGTTGATGATCATGTAAAAGCTTTGTTAACGGTATTACAAACAGGTCAAATTGGAGAAACCTATAATATTGGTGGTAACAATGAAAAAACCAATTTACAAGTAGTCACTAAAATCTGTGAGATACTTGCTGAGTTATGTCCAGAAAATCCCCACCAGCCATTTAATCAACTGATTAAATACGTAAAAGATCGCCCAGGACATGATGTTCGTTATGCCATTGATGCTACTAAAATAGCCTCTGAGTTAAACTGGCAGCCCGAAGAAACTTTTGAAACAGGCTTAAAAAAAACCATTCAATGGTATTTGGATAACCCTATTTGGTGTCAACACGTATTAGATGGGAGTTATCAAGGTGAACGACTGGGTTCACTAATTGACTGAACTATGTTATAAAGATATACCCATATAATTTGACTTGGAATATTATCTAAATTAGATGAATAAAATTATCTATCAGATACTTAAAATTGTCAGTGCATTCATTTTAATGAATGCATCTGCGGCACAAGCATTTGATGTGAGTCATTTTTTTACGCCTTTACCACAAGAAATAAGCTACGATAAAAGTAAAGTTTCCTTAGGGAAAAAACTGTTTGAAGATCCTGGTCTTTCAAAAAATGGTGATATTGCTTGTTTAAATTGTCATTTTAACTATGGTGCAGACACTCGCCAATTTAGCATGGGTGATGCAAATCAACTTGGCGTTATTAACACTCCCAGCATTTATAACCTTGGCTACAATATTGCCCTTACTTGGAATGGCCGTGTAAAAAACTTATCCGAGCAGATGATTGATCCGCTAACGGTAAAACATGAAATGGCCAATAACAAGCAGCAAATCGAAGCTTATCTAGAAAACATCCCTCAATACCGAGACTTATTTAAAAAAAACTATGCCAGTACTCCTTCGTTTAACTTAATGATCGATGCAATAGTCGCTTTTGAAAAAACCTTAATCAGCCCCAATGCTAAATTTGACCGTTTTTTGCGCAAAGAAGTTAAATTGAGTGAACAAGAACAACGTGGCTTAGACTCGTTTGTTAATTTTGGTTGTGTAAATTGTCATAATGGGATCAATATTGGTGGTAACTCTTATCAAACTTTTGGCAAAGTCATCCCTTTCAATGAGCACTATGAAAGTCAAAGCATCATGGATTCCGACCGCTATAGTGTTACTAAAAGTGAATTTGATCATCATGTGTTTCGAGTACCCTCATTAAGAAACATTGCTAAAACAGCCCCTTATTTTCACTTCGGAGGTGTTCCCGAATTAAAAGAAGCCATAAAATTAATGGCAAAACACAATTTAGGCATGAACCTCAACGCTAATGAAGTAGCTGATATTGAGGCATTTTTACATACTCTAACAGGCGAACTTCCTCAAACCATTCGAGAAGCAATCAAATGAGTTTTAAAACACGAGCCATCTTAATATTTATTGCTTTCTTATTAGTGCTTGCCATAGGGGTTAAATTTAAAATTGATATCACCTCATTTGAGGATAAAAACCATCAACTGAATACCACGCTTTATCAACTTGAAGCATTGCTTCATGAGCATATTTATGAAGTTAATCATTTACTTAATAGCTCCCATATCAATAATGATAAACTGGTAAGAGTTTTTAAACAAACCCATCAAGCCATTACTCACTACAATAATCAGCTACACCTCTATCAAGCTTACCCCAAAACACAGCATGAATTATCAAGTTATCTCGAGAAATATATGTTATTAGAGCGATTAAGTGAACAGTTTATGCAAAGAAATACTGGGGTGAAAAATTCTCTTGGTTTCCTAATCAATCAACTAAAAAACAGTAATGAGTTCAATACTGACTATCAAAGAAAATATATTGAAGTTATCAGCTCACTTTTTATACTACAAAATAATATCAACAACCCAAACAGCATTAATAAAAAACTTATTCAATTCTTTGAAAATTATCCTGTGGTTTCTGAAAAAACACGTTTAAATCTAAAACATATTCAATTACTGGTTAAAGAAATACCACTATTAAAAACACTCTATAAGGAAATCACCCAAAACCAAATTATTGATAAGCATGCAAAAATGCATAATATGTTGTTATTAGATATTAATGCCATTAAGAGAACCCTGCTTTATGAATACCTCATTATTTTAATCTCCTTTATCTTAACCTTTATAATGGCAACGTTGTTTGTTTATAAACATAAAAAAAGCACTGATGAGGTAAGCCGACTCGAAAATGATCGCCATCAAGTTTATTATTACGACAAACTGACTGGAATGCTCAACCGAAATATGTTTAATACGGTATTAAACGATGATGATAAGGTGATTGTATTATTAGTTGATATTGTCGAGTTTAATAAAATTAATTCGATCGTGGGTTATGATGGTGGTGATGATATTATTATTCAAATATCTAAGCTATTTAAACAATGGAAAATCCTATTTTATCGTATAGGCATTGATCAATTTGCAACAATTGTTGCTCATAAAAATATCAGTATTGCTACCCAAATGGCCAATGAAATTATTACCGACATCGAAGAACATATTTTTAACTATAAAAATATCGAAGTGCCGGTCACTTTTCAAATTGGCATTAGTGAATTTCCCCCTTATATAAAAAATTCCGAACTTGCCATTAAACATGGCAAAAATAGCTATGACAAAATTTTTTGTTATGACCAGTCATTAGATGACCGAAAATCTGCCACTGATAACATCAAAATGTTTAGTGTGATCAAAAATGCCATCGCAGATAATAAAGTACGTCCATTTTTCCAACAAATTATTGATGTAAAAACTAAAAAAATTGTTAAATATGAAGCCTTAATTCGATTAATTGATATGAATGGAAAAATCATCAGTCCTTTTTTCTTTTTAGATGTTGCAAAAAACACTAAACTTTATCCCAGCTTAACCAAATTAGTGATACAAAAAGCGATTGGTTTTGCAAAGGAACGAAATATCTCCGTTTCAATTAACATTTCATTTCAAGATTTAATGAATAGTGATACATTGAACTTTATCAGTTTAATTTTACAGGTAAATAGTGATATAACCCATTTACTGACATTTGAAATGTTAGAAAGTGAAGAAATAGAAAACTATGATACCGTCAAAAAGTTTGTCTCTATGATTAAAGGCTATGGTTGTGAACTGGCTATAGATGACTTCGGGAGTGGTTTTTCAAATTTTAATCACATTTTTGAATTATTACCCGATATTATTAAAATTGATGGCAGTTTGATTAAAAATATTACCGAAAACCGTAACTCACAACATGTGGTTGAATCCATTCTCTTTTTAGCAAAAAAAGCCAATATTAAAACCGTGGCAGAGTTTGTTGAAAATGAGAAAATTGACGCCATGATTGAGTCTTTAGGCGTGGATATGGGGCAAGGTTATTATTATGCTCCACCAAAAGACTTACTTTAATAAACTTTAGTAAATAAAAACAGAGTATACACATGAAAATATTAATTGTTGAAGATGAACCTGAAATCAGAAATTTAATGATTGAGCTTTTACAGATGCATAATTTTGAAGTAATAGCCGCTGAGAATGGAAGTCAAGGTTTAAATGCATTTAATAGCCTTCAGCCCGATATGATTATTACCGACATACAAATGCCGGTAATGAATGGCATAAAAATGGTCGAAAAAGTTCGAGAAAAATCCGCTAATATTCCAATTATTGTTGTCTCAGCTCATAATGAGAAAGAATATGAACAAAAGTTACATCTTTATAATGTAAACCATATTTTTTATAAACCAATTAATATCAGCTCTCTTATCGAAGTGATAAAAACCTACTAATAATACTAAAACCTTCGTAACTGTTCAGCGTGTTTAGATTTTGACCTAGTTCAAGGCATTTTTCGCACGGAAAGTGCGAGTATATACCAATATATGAGCACTTGAGTACGAAAATAACGCAGAAATAGGGTAAAAGATGAATACGCTGAGTAGTTACCAACCTTCTACTAATGATGACTACGCATTACATTCTCAATCATTGGCATCTTAATAATAAATAAAGCCCCACCTTTTACATTTATTACCTCTAAATGACCGCCTAACTTATCTTCAACAATTGTTTTTGACATATACAAACCTATCCCCGTTCCTTTCCCGGTTTCTTTAGTGGTAAAATATGGTTCAAAAATACGATTTTTTATATTATTTGCAATTCCTCCCGCATTATCTTCAACCTTGAAAGATAATACATTATCAGACAGTTGCGCTTCTAACACAATATGTCCATTCTCAATATTATTAATAACTAATGCATCTTTAGCATTTGATAAGATATTAATCAATACTTGCATCAAGTCATTTTTGAAACTACGAATGTTTAAATTCTTATCAACATTAATACAGATATTGATATCATAAGATTTTAAAGCCCCCTCTATAATTCTGATTAACTCTTCACACATTTCCAATACATTAAAGTACAGTGGCTTGCGTTCCGGTTTAAAAAAGTCTCGAAAATCATCAATGGTTTGTGACATTTTTTC
>CAYMMQ010000058.1:4429-14115 GCA_964391585.1 uncultured Ectothiorhodospiraceae bacterium | reverse complement strand
TAATGAACCCACTGTGAATGATTGTGTTTATAGTCTTACAAGGGTAAAATATTGAGCAATTAATCCTCATTATCAATTTATTACCTTTTGAAAATACTCATCAATATTTCCCCCATCACCCCGCCATTATCAGGTGTAGGGCGATATGGATATGAATTAATCACTCGCTTATTAAAGCATCCACAAGTTGATGATGTGAACGCATTTACCATCAATCAAATTTTAGATCGAAAAAAAACCTTGCAGTTTTGTCAACAGTTAAACTTGCAAACATCTTCCTCTGCTTTGTCCTCTACTTTGTCCCCTGCTTTGCAAAAAACATCACAATTAAAAAACAGCTTGAAAGCCAGTGTTAAAAACCATGTTAAAAACCATGTCAAAAAAATTCCTTTTGCTAGAAATATCAAGCAAGCGATGCAAAATCAGTTGTTAAGCAAACATAAAACACATTTAAAAGATTATATCTACTGGGAGCCTAACTACACCTTAAGCGAGTTTGAAGGTCTTGCGATAACCACTATTTACGATCTTTCTCATGTACGTTATCCTCAATTTCATCCAAAAAATCGACTCAAATGGTTAGATAATCAACTGGGCACAAGCATTGAAAAAGCGCATAAAATTATTACCATTTCCGAATTTAGCCAACAAGAGATCATAGATGTTTATGGGGTAAATAAAGATAAAATAGTCATTGTTCCACCAGCGGTATCAGAAGAGTTTTTTATTCATCACCCACCATCAGACTTAGAGACAATCAAACAACAATACCGCTTACCTCAAAAATATATCTTATCGGTCGGCAATATCGAACCAAGAAAAAATATTATGGGTTTATTAACTGCCTATGAAGCTTTACCGAAAACGCTCAAACAGCAATACCCGCTGGTGATTATTGGGGCAAAATCGTGGTTATCGGATGATATTGAAAATAAAATTAAGCAATTACAACAAAAATATCAGATCATTCGCTTAGGATATATCAATCAAGTGGATTTACCTTTGATTTATCAAGCGGCTAATGTGTTTGTCTATATTTCTTTATATGAAGGTTTTGGCATGCCGGTTGCTGAGGCTATGGCCTCTAAACTGGCGATCATTTGCTCTAATTGTAGCTCTATGCCTAGCGTAGCCAAGCAAAGTACTTTGTTGGTTAACCCCATAGATAATGATGAAGTCAGTGAAACATTACTAAATCTCTTGGAGGATGTGGCAATGCAGCAGCAATTAGCTGAAAAAGCTTATCTTGCATCATTAAGCTACACTTGGCAACAATCAACTGATGCTTTGTTTAATAGCTTTCAAAACATCCAATACTCTAAAAGTTACTAAGCTGTTATGGCCAAACTTACCCTATCAAGCCAGATGTATAACTTAGGATTACAGTTCAAACAACGTTTACATAAGTACTTTGCTATAAAACATTTTGCTAATGCTTACCCGTTTTCACTCGAGCAGTTTTTATCAAAGTATTCAGCCGAGCAAACTCGATTGATGAGTGCCTTATTTATCGCACTATTTATTCATCTGATTATTTTAAGTATCCACTTCATCAATAACAGTGAATACAAACCAACTACAACAACCTTGGATGTCATCTTAAATCCAATAGAGTTAGATGAGAAAAAACCTGAAAAAGTGGATTATTTAGCACAAAACTTTCAACAAGGTGGAAGTTTAAATGAGGAGCAGAAAAAAACCAGCAATACTCTTCTCATGCAAAAAAAGAGCATAGAGCAAAGCAATAAACCTCAGAAAAAGAGTATTGAACAAAAACAACAACAAAATATTAAAAAATCCATATTATCCACAAAGCAAGACTCTAGGATTAAAACGGTTGCTTTACAAAAGAAAGTAAATAAACAAGAAACTCAGCAACAAAAACAACAACTACAACAACCGAAAACGCTAAATGATATTTATTTAGCACAGCTAAAGCAGCAAATTGTTGATTTAGAAGCTGACTTAGATAGTGAAGCGAATATTTATTCTAGGCAAAGTAAGCGTAAATATTTACATGCTAATACAGCCAAAGCTTTGGATGCCAAATATATAAAACAATGGACAAAAAAAATTGAACGTATTGGTAATTTACATTATCCTGAACAAGCTAAAACTCAAGGTTTATCAGGGCAATTGATCTTAGCCGTTACTATTAATAAAAATGGCAAAGTTGTTGACATTGAAATTCGCAAATCATCCAATTATAAAGTATTAGATAATGCAGCCATAAAAATAGTAAAATTGTCTTCTCCTTTTGCCGCAATACCGAAAAGTGTATTATTAGACAACGATGCCATTGTCATTACTCGAACTTGGTTATTTAGTCAGCGCAGTGATGGAAAGTTCATTATGAACTAAATATCATGATAGCTTTCATGAATTAAGAGAAAAATATGGATTTGACCAATCAATTTATTATTGCAATGCCCAAACTTAACGATCCAGTATTTAAAAAAACCGTTACCTATATCTGTCAACATAATAATATTGGTAGCTTAGGTATTACTATAAACCAACCTCTAAACATGAACATTAAGGAGCTTTATCATCTGATTGGTATGGAACTAATTGATCAATCTATTGCCAATCTACCGATATTTTTTGGCGGCCCTGTTGAAGTTAATCAAGGATTCGTTTTACATACCAGTGATAAAAGTTGGAGCAATAGTTTAATCATAAATGAAGATTTTACCTTAAGCTCATCGAAAGATGTATTGTTAGCTATCTCTCATGGTGAAGGGCCGGAAAAATTTTTAATTAGTCTAGGATGTGCAGGTTGGGGAATTGGACAAATTGAACAGGAAATGTTGGAAAATTCTTGGATAAATTGTATTGCTGACAAAAATATTATGTTTGAGCTTGAGGCTGAAAAGCGCTATAAAGCAGCAGCGGATCTAATCGGATTTGATATTAATTTAATTTCAAGTGATGTGGGACATGGCTAATTTACAACAAATAGTGCTAGGTTTTGACTTTAGCAGCAATAAAATTGGTATTGCAACGGGACAAACACTCACCAATACGGCTAATGCCTTACAAACAGTTGTTTCACCTCAAAAAAAAATTAATTGGTCTAAAATTGATGAAATTGTCTCACAGTGGTCCCCTCATCTATTCGTAGTTGGACTACCACTAGACCTAGAAGGAAAAGAGCAATCAAGTAGCATTAAAGCAAGAGACTTTGCGGATAAACTGAAACAGCGTTACCAACTTGATGTGTATTTTATGGATGAACGATTTTCCTCTCGAGAAGCAAGTCATTTTTTAGGTTATGATGGACACACCTCACCAAGAAGAGAAAGCCGTGTGGGGAAAAAAATAAAAAAACAGCAACGTAATGGTGAACTTATTGACAGCGTAGCCGCACAACTTATTTTACAAAGTTGGCTAAATGAACAACAATAAAATTAATACAGAAAACGTAAATTATGACTGATATAAACTCTATTAAACTCAATGATGTACTGGATGATATGGCTTTAAAAATCCAGCAGAAAATCACAAAATTACCCGCTGAAGATGTTTTTATGGTAGGGATACACACTGGAGGATATTGGGTAGCAGACTCGCTGCATCAACGACTTAAACTAAACAATGATTTAGGGAGCTTAAATATCTCTTTTTATCGTGATGATTATACGCATATTGGCTTGCATCCTGAAGTAAAACCTTCTCACCTGCCATTATGTGTTGATGATAAACATATTATTTTAGTCGATGATGTCTTATATACCGGCAGAACAGTTCGAGCAGCTTTAAATGAAATTTTTGATTATGGTCGGCCCGCATCGGTTATTTTTTGTAGCTTAATCGATCGTGGCGAACATGAATTACCGATTTGTACTGATATAGTTGGTTTAAAGATACAGCTGACCGGACAACAACAAATAAAACTATCCGGACCAGAGCCACTATCGCTCTCTATTGAGAGTACAAAAACCGAGATAGAATAATCATTAAATATCCTACTATGGGTCACTGATATGTTATGTAAAAATATACAACTGAATGAGCAAGGTAAGCTAAAGCATTTTTTAGCCATCGAGGGACTTAAAAGACAACATTTAACCGATATTTTAGATACCGCTGAACCTTTTGCTAATGTTTCAGAGCAAGCCGTTAAAAATGTGCCGCTGTTACGTGGAAAAACCATTATCAATTTGTTTTTTGAAGCCAGCACACGTACCCGTACCACCTTTGAACTTGCAGCAAAACGTCTATCGGCAGATGTGCTTAATATGAATATAAAAACATCAGCAACCAGTAAAGGGGAAAGCCTGATGGATATGTTGCATAACCTTGAAGCCATGCACTGTGATATGTTTATTGTTCGCCATGATCAAAGTGGAGCAGCTCATTTTATTGCAAAACACGTTGCTCCTCATATTCATGTTATCAATGCTGGAGATGGTTGTCATGAACATCCTTCTCAGGCTATGTTAGATATGTTTACGATTCGCCGACACAAAAAAGCATTTGGTGCATTAAAAGTTGTTATTGTTGGTGATATTTTACATTCTCGTGTTGCCCGCTCTCAAATCCATGCTTTAACCACGCTAGGCGTTAGTGAAGTACGCGTTGTTGCTCCTGCCACACTACTACCTAATGATGTCAGTTTGCTAGGTGTTCACGTGTTTCACGATATGAAAGAGGCATTAGTAGACGTTGATGTTATCATCATGTTACGTTTACAAAAAGAGCGTATGCAAGGTGCATTATTACCCAGCACATCAGAATATTACCAACAATATGGGCTTACTGCTGACAAACTTCGCTATGCAAAAAAAGATGCTATTGTGATGCACCCTGGACCAATTAATCGCGGGGTTGAAATCGCATCCTCCGTTGCTGATGGCCCGCAATCGGTTATTTTAGAACAAGTCAGCAATGGAATAGCCATTAGAATGGCGGTAATGGCAATGACTCTCGGGCGCGTTAATACCACAAGTAAAAAGAGCCCGTAGAAATTTAAAGCAAATTATTCAAACTATAAAACAATCATACTTTGATACTTAAGGTGAAAACTGATGTGTTTAGGCTTCCCCCTAGAAAAAGGGGGATTGAGGGGGATTTTATTTAAAAGAGCAAATCTCCCCTAACCCCTTTGCTAAAGAGGGGAACAGTTTCGAGCAAAATTCACCTTAAGCACCAACATATGATAAAGCAATATAAAACAATATAAAACAATTAAAAAAACAGGAAAAACCATGGCATCCCACTCATCTTGTATAAAAATCATTAATGGTCAAGTAATAGATCCTGCAAGTGGTACTAATGAAATAATGGATGTTTTCATCTCAGATGGCAAAATTACTCAACTTGACATAACAAACGAGCAAGCAGACAGTACTGACGTCATAGATGCCAAAGGAATGATCGTTTGCCCTGGTTTAGTGGATATATGTAACCGTTTGAGAGAACCAGGGGCGAGCAGCAAAGGAACAATTGCATCAGAAACGTATGCCGCTGTTAAGGGCGGAGTTACCAGTGTGTGTTGTCCACCTGACAGCAGTCCTGTTATTGATAGCACAGCCATTGTCAAATTAATCCGCTTTAAAGCTAAAACGGAAGGTTTTAATCATGTTTATATGATGGCCGCAATGACTAAAGGCTTGGAAGGCAAACAAATCAGTGAAATGAAAACGTTAAAAGATACGGGATGTATTGGCGTTAGTAATGCACTTAAGCCTATTGCAGACACCTTGGTTATGAAACGGATTATGCAATATGCAGCAAGTCATGATATTAAAATTTTTATAACCCCTCAAGATTATTGGTTAAGTAAAGACACTTGTTCCCATGAAGGTGCAGTCAGTGCTAGGTTAGGTTTAAAAGGCGTGTCGGAACATTCTGAAACTATCGCATTATTACGTGATTTGGAGCTAATTGCATTAACAGGGGTAAAAGCACATTTTAGTCATATTTCTAGTGCTAAAGGCATTGAAATTATTCGCCAGGCAAAACGTAATGGCCTTGACATCACGGCGGATGTTTCAATTAATCATTTACACTTAACGGAAATGGATTTAGGTTTTTTTAGCAGTGATTGTCATGTCACTCCACCTTTTAGAACCCAGCGAGATAAAGAAGCCTTAATCAGGGCAATTAAAGATAATACCATTGATGCTATTATCTCAGATCATCAACCTCATGATGCAGACGCAAAACTTGCTCCATTTGCTGAAACTGAAACGGGTATTTCTGGTGTAGAAACCTTTTTGTCCCTAACTTTCAAAATTTGTGAGCAGTTTGATATTCCGCTGATGCAAATGCTTTCAAAACTGAGTTATGAACCCGCTAAGATTCTAGGTATAGCCGCGGGGAAATTAGCCATTGATGCTAATGCCGATATCTGTATTTTTGATCCCAAGGATTACTGGACAGTTGATAAACAGCAATTTACTAGCAAGGGTAAAAACACTCCTTATCATGGCTGGGAATTACCTGGAAGAGTTATTAGCACCCTAGTAAGTGGAAAAGTGGTTTATACCGGCAATCAATGAGCAAAGTAGGCTCAATAGAGAATTATCAACTGAGTACCTGGGGTACATTTCAAGCATCTGGAGTATATGTCAATTGTTCAAAAGTACTAAGTTACAATTCACCGGTTAAATGATATTCTAAATCATCTGCTACTGTTTCACAGATAACTTTTCCTTTAACGGATTGACCTGACTTATGAACAGACTGAGAATTACCTGAAATAAGTGGATGCCAATATGGGAGAGGTTTGCTTTCGACCAGTAAACGATAAGCACAGGTCTTGGGCATAAAATAAATGTCTTTAAGATTTTCAACCGTTAAGGTAACACAGCCTGGGACTTTTTCACTGCGAGAAGCATAACACTGACATGTACAGCTATTTTGATCTAAATACTGGCAGGCAACATTCGTGTCATAGATTTTACCATCATCTTCGTCTTCAAGTTTTAATGTACAGCACTTAGCACAACCGTCACAAAGGCTTTCCCATTGTTGCTGGCTTAAATCTTGTAGTGCAAGTGACTTCCAAAAAAAATTTTTGTTATTAGTCGTTTTAACTTTTGACACAGAATTGATATGGTGTATTTAAGTCGCTTAATAAAATGTAAAAGATGTACTGATAATAACACCAAAAAAAGTACAAATAGCAAATATAAAAAGAGGATCGATTTTTTTCCAAAATGTTCTTTTCATTCTAACTACCTTAACAAGTGATAAGTTGTTTATGATTAAAAATCAGTATTATACATAAACAATCTACAAAGTGTTAACATTATTTAACATTAAAGATACATTTTTATATAGAACATCTAAAAAACGAAGTTTAAAGCAGATTTTTAATGAAGTTTGAATAAAACTAATCTTGAGCAAGAAATTTTTTATAAGCGATGTTATCTGTTTCTTCCCAAAAAGGATAATGTAAATCGTTTAAATAAGAAGTAAACTCTTCCAGTTCTTCATCTGGCACCTGTATTCCCGTTAAAATGCGTCCAAAAGCAGAACCATGATTACGATAATGAAATAAACTAATATTCCATTTTATTCCTATCTTATTTAAAAACCGTAACAAAGCACCAGGTCTTTCAGGAAATTGGAAACGAAATAAGCGCTCATTAATCACTTCAGGAGATTTACCACCAACCATATAACGAATATGTAACTTTGCTAATTCATTATCACTTAAATCATTGGTTGCATAGCCTGACTTTTCCAAGTGAGATAAAATTTCATCTTTTTCGCTAAGATCATTGACTTTAACACCAACAAACACTTGCGCTTTATCGGGGCTTGAATAACGATAATTAAACTCGGTAATGCCTCGCTGACCAATAATTTTACTAAATTTATAAAAACTACCCGGTTTTTCGTCAATGATACTGGCAAATAACATTTCTCGATTTTCACCCAGTTCTGCTCTTTCGGTCACATGGCGCAAACGATCAAAGTTCATATTGGCACCACTGCAAATAGCAACAAAATGTTGATCTTTAATCTCATTTTCTTGTAAGTATTTTTTTAGTCCAGCAACAGCTAAAGCACCAGCAGGTTCGGTAATTGAACGAGTGTCATCAAAAATGTCTTTAATCGCAGCACAAATCTCATCTGCATTGACCAAAATTACATCATCAACATATTGTTTAGCAATTTCAAAGGGAATTTTACCAATTTGTTTGACTGCGACACCATCAGCAAAAATACCTACTTGATCCAAAATAACACGTTGTTGATGTTTTAATGCCTGATATAAACAGGCTGCATCATCAGGCTCTACACCAATGATTTGAATTTGTGGATATAAAAATTTGATATAAATAGCAATACCAGAGATTAAACCTCCACCGCCAACGGGAACAAAAATCGCATTAGGTAACTGAGAAGACTGCTCCATAATCTCCATAGCAATAGTTCCCTGCCCTGCAATGACATCTTCATCATCATAAGGGTGAATAAAAACTCTACCGGTTTTTTTAGCTTCTTCACAAGCAAAGTCATAAGCTTCATTATAACTACTGCCCGATAATTTTACCTTGGCTCCATAAAACTTCACCGCATTGACTTTAATTTCCGGGGTGGTTTTAGGCATAATGATAAGCGCATCTAAATTCATCTTTGCTGCTAACAAAGCCACGCCTTGAGCATGATTACCGGCAGATGCTGCAATGAGTCCTTTTTTTCTTTCCTGCGCATTTAACTGTAAAATTTTATTATAGGCACCACGGATCTTAAAAGAAAAAACTTTTTGCAAATCTTCTCGTTTTAAGCTAATGGAGTTATTCCAACGCTGGGAAAGATACAAAGCTTTCTCTAAAGGAACTTTATCAACCAAATCATAAATATGGGCTTGTAATATTTTTTTGACTAACTTGTTTATCATACAATATGTAAATTAACCTTTAGTGGCTTAAAGTTTATAGTGACAGAACAAGCTATGTTACTCGATTATCCGCCAAGTTTAAAGCGAATGACAAGAATTACTTGACAGTAATAGCTATAGCTAATAATCTTCTCTATAGTCAATTTGTTTAAATTAAGGATATTTTATGAATCAAGATGAAATGAAACAAGCTGTTGCAATTGCTGCATTAGATTATGTTGACGTAGACACGATTGTTGGTGTTGGTACGGGCTCTACGGCAAATTATTTTATTGATGCTTTAGCGACGATAAAACATAAAATCAAGGGCACTGTTGCAAGCTCTAAAGCGACTGAAGAACGATTAAAAAAACATGGTATAGAAGTTTTTGAACTCAATATGGTTGATGAAATGTCGATTTATGTTGATGGTGCAGACGAAACCAATAAACATATGCACTTGATTAAAGGTGGTGGTGGAGCTCTAACTCGTGAAAAAATAGTTGCCGCTGTTGCTGATAAATTTATCTGTATTATTGATGAAAGCAAACAAGTTGATATTTTAGGAAAATTTCCATTGCCGATTGAAGTGATCCCGATGGCAAGAAGTTATGTTGCTAGAGAAATCTTAAAACTGGGTGGCGAACCGGTATTACGTGAAGGTTTTGTTACCGATAATGGCAATATTATTCTTGATGTTCACGGAATGGACATTATGGAGCCGGTTAAACTAGAGAAGCAATTAAATAATATCGTTGGCGTCGTTACTAATGGTTTATTTGCTGATCGCCCTGCTGATATTTTATTGATTGGAACGCCAAGTGGTGTTGTTACTGAAAAATAATCG
>CAYMMQ010000058.1:0-4329 GCA_964391585.1 uncultured Ectothiorhodospiraceae bacterium | reverse complement strand
AAATAATCGCACCAGACGCGTAAATACTGATGACTTCTTTTTTTCAATTGATTGCCAAAGAACAACTTTATGATGACTTTGTTCAAGCGTTTAATGCTGGTGGACAAAAATTATTGCTCATTCAAAAGAATGGGCAGATTTTTTTAATTGAAAACAAATGTGGGCATTTTGGCCTTCCTTTAGAAAAAGGAGCCGTGCTAATAGAAAATAATCAAAACATTATTATCTGTCATGCTCATGGTATTAGCTTTGATCTGAAAACAGGAAAAGTTGTTAATAGACCATGGGAAACTTGCGATCCAATAAAGATAATTAACTACGCAGAGCAAGATGGAATGATAGGTTTTTTTCATTAAAACCATCATTCCATTGCAGCAAAATTACAATAATACTCGTTCGATACCACCCGCATTCACTTTCTTTACAAAATCATGATGCCAGTTTTCACCATATAACTCCTTGCATAACTCCACAACGATATAGTCTACTTCAAGCTGTGTATCTTGTTGATAACGCTCTAGCCCTTGTTGACAGGCTGGACAAGAAGTCATCAGTTTAACATTGTCAGGTGCTGCTGTTTCTATTGTTTCTATGTTTTTATTGATTTCTTCTAACTTACGAAAGCGTAATTGAGTAGCAATATCTGGTCTTGAAACAGCTAAGGTGCCTGATTCACCACAGCAACGGTCAGATAATACCACTTCGGTATTTAATAGCTTTTTGGCTACAGATAGAGGGTTATGTTTTTTCATCGGCGTATGACAAGGATCGTGGTAAATATATTTTTTACCATTATTGGGATCAAGCTGAACACCTTTTTCCTTCAAATATTCATGAATATCCAATAAGCGACTACCTGGAAAAATCTGACTAAACTGGTATTTCAATAATTGATCCATACACGTACCACAAGAAACAATAATGGTTTTTATATCCATGTAATTCAATGTATTAGCTACACGGTGAAACAATACCTGATTATCAGTAGAAATTTGCTTGCCTTTAGCCTTATCACCACCGGCAGTTTGTGGATAACCACAACATAAATACCCCGGAGGAACGACAGTTTGCACGCCTAAATCATATAACATTGCCATAGTTGCACTGCCTATTTGACTAAAAAGTCGCTCTGAGCCACAACCTGGGAAATAAAAAACTGCTTCTGTTTGAGGCGTGGTTTTATTGGGATCACGAATAATCGGAATGATCTTATTATCTTCAATATTAAGCAAATCGCGCATCATCCGACTTGGAATACTTTTTGGCATCGGCTTTTTCAAAAAATGCACCACTTGAGTGGTCATCTGCATTTTTCCCTGGGTCGGTTTAGGTAACTCATTAGTTGGAAGTAAGTTCGCTAATGGTTTAACGTTTTTGAGCATTTTTAGGGTAAAGCGTTGCGATTTATATGCCCACTCAATTAATAATTTTCTAATAATTTTCAAGGTAACCGGATCGGTAATATTTAAAAAAGCCATAGCTGCAAGTGTCATCGGGCTACTTTTACGGGCTTTTTTATCTTTTAATAATTTTCGCAATAAAATACTGACATCACCAAAGTCAATATTAACGGGACAAGGGGATAAACATTTATGACAAACAGTACAATGATCAGCAATATCATTCATTGCATCAAAATGACACACTGAAATTCCTCGACGCGTTTGCTCTTCATACAAGAATGCTTCGATAATCATGCCTGTTGCCAAAATTTTGTTTCGAGGTGAATACAATAGATTTGCTCGTGGAATATGGGTGTTACAAACCGGTTTACACTTTCCACAACGTAAACAATCCTTGATTGAATCATTTAATTCACCAAATTCACTGGCTTCCATTATCAAGGCTTCTTGTTGCAACAAGCGCAATGAAGGTGTATAGGCATTATTTAAACCCGAACCTTCCGCCAATTTACCTGGATTAAAATGATTATCGGGATCAACTTTTTGTTTATAACTGGCAAACTCTTTGATAATACTAGGCTCTAAAAATTGCATCTTAGTCAAACCAATCCCATGCTCACCCGAGATAACACCACCTAAGTTTGTCGCCAGCTCCATCACTTGCTCAACAATTTTATCAGCCTTGTGTAGCATAATATAATCATTGGAATGTACGGGAATATTCGTATGTACATTACCATCACCCGCATGCATATGTGTTGCGACAAATAAGCGACGTTTACGGATTTTCTCATGCATTTGATTTAGGATATTAACAATTGTATCTTCACTTTCTCGCAAAGAAAAACCTTTAAATAATTGTTTTATCGGCTGTTCAATACTACTGCGATAAGAAATTTGAATTAAACCCGTCTGTAATAATTCAAATAAACTTTTATCATTTAATTCATCATTTCTAAACTCATTCAAAGCAAGATCATCAACACAAATATCTTTAATTAACACATCTAAATTATTCAAATATGCTTGCCAAAGCGTTTTAGTTCGTAGAAATATTTCTGCTGCTAAAGCTTGTTTTTCCTGTAAAAAACCCAAGTTTTCTTCACTTTCTAAAAACTCATCAGCGATTTTATCTGCTAGTGATTGAATAAAGTTGCTGACCTCATTAATAATTTCAATTTTATTTTCAATCGATTGAATAATGTTAATTTTTTCAATCCCTAAGGTGTAGTCACCCAATTTATCCAAAGGAATAACCACATCTTCATTGAGTTTAAAAGCATTGGTATGAGCGGCAATTGCTGCCGTTTTAGCACGATCTGACCAAAAAAATTGTCTTGCTTCCTTACTAACGGCAATAAACCCCTCTCCGTTTCGTTTGTTTGCCAAATGTACTAAGGCAGATGCGGTTGTTGCCAGTAAACCTTCATCTTCTGAGGCGAGATCAGCAAATAATAACATTTTAGGTATTTCAGAACGTGCAGATTTACTCGAATAATTAACCGCTTTAATATAACGCTCATCCAGATGCTCTAAACCGGTTAAGAAAACGCCTGCTTGTTTTTCAATATATTCTTTGGTTTCCACAATAGCTGGAACGGATAAGCGTGAATCTTTGGAAAAATACTCAAAACACACTGTTCGCATATGAGTTGGCATTTTATGTAAGATCAATACTGCAGAGGTAATAATGCCATCACAGCCTTCTTTTTGAATACCAGGCAGCCCACCTAAAAACTTATTGGTGACATCTTTCCCTAACCCAGGCTTTCTTAACTGTTCACTTGGGATAGATAGAATTTCTTCTTTAATCAAAGTGTTATTATCATTTTCTAAATGTTTTATTTTAAACTTTGCTTCAGCTACATCATGAATTTTAGCAAAATTATGATCAATTCTTTCTACTTCAATACAAGTAGCTTGTGCGGTAACCATTTTCCAAGAAAACAGGTTATCAAGAGTGGTTCCCCACATTACCGCTTTTTTTCCGCCAGCATTCATGGCGATATTGCCACCAATACAAGAAGCATCTTGCGAAGTTGGATCAACTGCAAAAACTAAACCTTGGGTATCAGCAAGTTCAGCAACACGTTTAGTTACCACACCAGCACCTGCTTTAACCATGGGTTTGTTGTTTATCTCACAATAAACCAACTGATCAAGTTTTTCCGTATTGATAATCACGGTATTTGCTTTAAGAGGAACAGCACCGCCGGTATAACCCGTACCACCTCCTCGAGGGATCATTGCCAAGCCAAGTTCGATACAGGCAGCGACTATTTTTCTCACTTCAGATTCATGATCAGGATGGATAACAACAAATGAAACCTCTCCCCGCCAGTCACTAGCATCAGTAACATGAGATACACGAGCTAGACCAGAAAAATCAATATTATTAGCACTGGTTTCTTGTTTTAAGCGCTTACGCACTTTTTTACGTAATAGACGGGCTTGTTTAATATTTTCATCAAAGCGTTGAACCGCTGCTTGTGCTTGAGTAATTAATTCATTTACCAATGATTTATTTTCAGATTGTTCATCCGTTACTTGTTGATTTCGACTAATTATTTGCTGCAAACGGTGTTGCAATGCATCATATAAGTCTTGATGGCGCTTGGGGTTTTGTAATAGATCATCTTCAATAAAAGGGTTGCGGTTCACCACCCAAATATCACCTAACACCTCAAACAACATTCGTGCTGAACGTCCAGTAACTCGCTCTTCTCGTAGTTTATTTAAAATTTCCCATGCGTGGATACCTAAGATCTTAATAACAATTTCACGATCAGAAAAAGAGGTGTAATTATATGGGATCTCACGAATTGATGAGCTAAAGGTTTGATTGGGTAGTTCGAAATTATTTTGCATGAAATTTTTTAATAATTTTTGATGAAATAGGCTAGCAATACATGCTATGTTAAATTAA
>CAYMMQ010000057.1:0-14120 GCA_964391585.1 uncultured Ectothiorhodospiraceae bacterium | reverse complement strand
GCACTGGCACTGGCACTGGCACTGGCACTATAAACTGTAAATGGACTTACTTGGCCTTGAGTAACGATAAATTGACCATTATTGGGTACTAATGAAGAAAAAAGTGTTTTAATAAAAGATTTTGGCAATTCAATTAATAAAAAATACCCCTGCTGTTCGACTTTATTTCCCACAAATCGAATCATTGCAGTACGCTGATTTGACGAACCTGGTTTAAAAACTTCCACTGGGGAAACAGCTATTCGGTGAGTACTATTTAATACCACTTGTAGACCATCTAAAAAAGCAAAACCATATCTTGGATCATCTGCAATTTTAATATGATCTAAGGGCAAAGGAATAACTTCAATCATTGCTTCAGGAAAAACCTGAGCAACAAGTTGTTGAATTTGGACTTTTCTAGCATCAGAAGTAGCTTCAATCGTATTATCTAACTTTAAATTGATTAACTTGTTTTTATTAATATTAATTTTCTGCTCGACAATGGCCTTGTTCGCTTGTAAATGTTGCATTGCTCGTTGTTGCAGATTGTTTTCATGACTTAATTGCATTTCACCATATTCAATACTGGCAAGAAAAGAAAATAACAGCGTTAAACAAAAACTAAAAACACTTAATAGCAGTAATAGGTCAAGTGGTTTTCCTTTGACTTTTTTACGTTTTTTTTCTTTAGTTTCTGCAACTTCTTCGTCTAATTCGTCCTGCTTAACAACTTCAACAAGTTGCTCTGGGGTAGACTCCATGACCACTTCTTCGTGCTCTACTTGAGACTCACTTTCTTCTTCAGCCATATTAAAATTCCTTATCTTTTAATTAGTACGAGTTTAAGCTCAAATCATTTAATGTCTACCGGTAGAGCCAAAGCCCCCATCACCTCGTTCGGTATTTTCTGAAAACTGTTCCACCACTAATAACTCAGTTTGAATAACCGGTACAAAAATCATCTGACAGATCCGCTCTCCAGGCTGAACGGTATAACTGGCTTTTGAACGATTCCACAATGCCACAAAAATCTCACCATTATAATCACTATCAATAATACCGGCAGCTTGTGCTATCACAATACCATGCTTTACCCCTAAACCCGATCTCGCTACTAATACAGCCATAATTTGTGGATTATTGATGTGAATGGCAAAACCAGAACCGATGAGCTTTGAATCTCCCGGTTCTAAAGTAATCGCCTCATCAATACAAGCTCGAATATCTAAACCAGCTGAACCGTCTGTTGCATAAGCAGGCAAAGGGATCTCTTTGCCTAATTTTGGATTTAATATTTTTGTTTCAATTTGTGTTGTCATTTTAAGCTCTGCTAGATTGATTTAAAAATGTAAAAGACAGTTCAATTTAGAACTTAACTATTATATAGAAATATGTTTAAAATTGGGAGTTTCAACAATAATTTCTCATCAGCAAACCTGTAAGAGCTAAAATTCAAGACATCAATGCCACACTCTTCACTTGCGCACAAACAAACATCCCTACAGTAAGTCCAAGTTGATCCCGTGAACGGCGAGTTATCCTTGACAGAAGCATCTGTGATTCCCCAACACTTAGTTTCACCATAACCTTGTCAGCACCTTCGTCTCGTACTTCTACTATGCGTGCGTTAACAATATTATTAATACTACTCCCTTGAGGGGCTTGTGTTGCTATACTCACGTCACGCGCTAACACACGAGCACGCACCGTTATACCAAATGGTTGTTCTAACAACCCCACCCACAGCTCTCCCCCCATAAAATCCAACCGACTCAAACAGTACTTCTCGTCATGCTGTGCAAGAATAGTTTCAATGACAGCACTCGCATCATCAAAGTGAGCAGTAGGCAGATCGAGTCTTGAAAGTATCTGGTGCAATTCACCATTGGCGATAACTTTACCTTTTTCCATCAGCAAAAGATGATCTGCTAGGCGTGCAACTTCATCCATAGAGTGGCTAACATAAAGCACAGGGATATCTAACTCACGATGTAGCCGTTCAAGATAAGGAAGGATCTCTTGTTTACTCTGAGTGTCTAGCGCAGACAACGGTTCATCCATCATCAATATATCAGGACTCACAAGCAAGGCACGACCAATAGCAACACGCTGACGTTCTCCACCGGAAAGACTATTCACATCTTGTCTATTTTGAAGAAGAGAAAGCCCCAACCATTCTATAACCTGATCCGGTTGCACTTTACGTTGCGAAGCTAGGATACGTTTATAACCATACTCTAGATTATCTCGTACTGATAAATGAGGAAACAGGCTTGCTTCCTGAAACACATAACCGAGTGAACGCTTGTATACCGGCACGAAGGTCTTATCATCCTGCCACAAGCTACCGTTAACATGAAGCGAACCCTGAGTGTGTTCCAACCCTGCTATACAACGTAACAAAGTGGTCTTACCTGAACCAGAATGTCCGAATATCGCCGTCACTCCGCGCATCGGTGCTTCAAAGGCAACATCAAGTACAAAGTTACCACGTTCTAATTTAAGTTGTGCGCAGATCCCGCTCATCGCACACCCTTAGCCCAATTGCCACCCACACGATACAAACCAAGCAACACAAAAAATGAAAATAATACCATGCCACCCGCTAACCAATGAGCTTCACTATATTCCATCGCTTCAACATGTGTGTAAATGGCGACCGAAAGCACTTGCGTCTCACCCGGAATGCTGCCACCCAGCATCAACACCACACCGAATTCTCCTACAGTATGAGCAAAAGCAAGAATAATCGCAGTGAGAAAACCAGGGCGAGCCAAGGGCAAGGCGATGCTAACAAACCTGTCCCAATCACTAGCACGTAGAGTTGCTGCCACTTCCAATGGACGCTTGCCCATTGCCTCGAAGGCATTTTGTATAGGTTGTACCGCAAACGGTAACGAGAACAACACGGAGCCTGCGACTAGTCCGGGGAACGTGAAAGGCAACGCAGCTATGCCAAGTGCATGGGTTAGCTCTCCCACTATGCCCTGTGGCCCCATCAGCAATAATAGATAAAAACCCAATACAGTTGGTGGTAGTACCAATGGCAACGCCACCAACGCCGCCACTAAATTTTTGTACCAACGTTCACTTTGCGCAAGCCACCAAGCCAATGGTGTAGCAATACACAGTAACACAACTGTACTCACACTTGCCAGCTTGAGGGTAAGCGTTATCGCTTGTAAATCTTCGGGGGTCAGTACAGTCATTATTTTGCCGGTAATTCGTATCCGTAACGGCGGATCACCGTTAAAGCCTGCTGGCCTTTCAGGAAGTCTAGAAACGCATTTGTCGCTTTAATATCTTTTGCTCTTGATAACATCACAGCACTCTGCTCTATCGGTTTATAATACTGAGCTGGTACAATCCACCATGAACCACCTGTAATTTTGCCGTCCTTGGTGATCTGCGATAAAGCAATAAACCCTAGTTCAGCATTGCTGGTAGCGACAAATTGATAAGCTTGGGTGATATTGTCACCTCTCACCAGTTTTGGGCTCACTACTTTCCACAAGTCCAGCTTTTCCAATGTCTGTTGTGCAGCGGCACCATACACTGCTAGTTTGGGTTCTCCAATGGCAAGCTTATTAAAGGCCATTTTACTCAACACGGCTCCTTTGCTATCCACGACACCCTCTTGAGCACTCCATAACACCAGCTTACCTAATGCATATACAAAGCGAGAACCATTCACGCTGAGTCCTTCAACTTCTACTTTCTTTGTCGTCTTACTATCAGCCGCAATAAAAGCATCATAAGGTGCCCCCTGTTTAATTTGTGCGTAGAACTTACCCGTAGAGCCGAAACTAAGCAATACTTTATGACCACTTGCTTGCTCAAACTGTGGCACTATATCTTTCATCGGTACACTAAAGTTAGCTGCTACCGCAACTCGAACTTCTCCTGCCTGAACCAATTGTGTCATTATCAAAAGCACGCCCAGAAATATCAATCCAATCGATTTCAATTTCTGCTCCCTATTCCTTGCCTGCACAAATATAACTCCTATTCAAAGACTTTATTATATAGAAATACCTTTCAAAGTGGGAGTTTCAGTCATATTTTCTCATCTGCAAACATTTAAGGCAAAAAAAAGGAGCCCGAAGGCTCCTTACAAAATAAAACTATTATCACGTCACAATATTAAAGGTTTAGAACTTGTGAACAATACCTAAAGCGAAACCATTTGGATTAGTACCTGCACCACCAGCTGGGGCAGAAATACCATTTCCAGACTTAGCAGCTAAAGCCCAATCAGATGCAGAATCATTATTCAATTGTGCATATTCTAAATAAAGCTTAGTACGCTTAGACATTTTGTGATCCAAACCAACTGAGAATAGTTGTGCTCCATCATCCGCAACATCCGTACCTTTATCGATATATTGGATTTTAAAGGTATTACTTCCAAATTTCATCGCAGCGCCAATTTGTGCAACACCATAATTATTTGTCCCTTTACCATTTGAAACATCCGTGTATGAACCGACTAACTTTATACTCCCAATTTTATAAGAACCCGATACGCGCCAATCTTTTTCAGTTTTAGCAAAGGCATTAACCGTCGTATAACCCACACCCAGTGCTAATGGGCCATTTGAGTAAATTGCAGTACCAGAAAAGGCATCATTTTTGGTGTTATCAGGAGCAGCATCTACTACGTCAGTAACATAAGCTAAAAATACATCCAATCCGCCCATATTAGGTGAAACATAAGCAATCACATTATTTAAACGATTATCCATTAATGAGCCTGAACGTGGTAATGAACGAGAATCACCCATTTGATCGCCAAACATATCAAATTTACGACCTAGTTTTTTCATTGGTGTATCCCAACGACCAATAATAAAAGTACCAAATTCACCACCAAAAGTAATACCACGGTTCCGTTTAACTACATCAGAAGAACCATCCATGCCAACAGTCAATTCCATTTGATATCCGAAAGTTAATCCACTGCCTAGAACTTCTGTTCCTTTAATTCCCATGCGAGATGCGTGTGAAGCAACAGAAACTGACTTATAACTAGCGTCATTATCAACATGAGCAACGCTCATATGAATTTTGCCATACAAAGTTGGGTTTGCCATAACCGTAATAGGTAACATAATTGCTACTGCACTGGTTGCTAATATTTTTTTCATTGAAAATTCCTTCCATTTATTAATAAAGCATTATTAAGAGCTAAAAAATAGAGCAGAAAACACACCCTATCTGTATTCTTAGATATAAAAACCGGTAAATCAATAACAACTAATAAGGTTTTATGACAATATCGAACTTTTCTTCTTTATCAAAAATGAATCTAACTATTTTCAAAATAAAAATAGTGTAACAAAATTTCATCCATTAATTGCTGCGCCAAAACCAACTTGTTAATTTTATTGAAGTTTTTACATTTAACTTCACCTTGTTTATTTTTCCACAAAACATTGACTTCATTTTCATCACTTTCAAAACCTAGACTATCACCTTTTTCAGAAAATCCCACCTGATTAGCAATAATCATTGCTAATTTTTTACTATTTAATTTTTCTTGTGCATGAACCAATAATTGTTCTGTTTCTGCAGCAAAACCAACACAAAAAGGATTTAACTCACTATCGCTCACCATGGCAACAATATCAGGATTTTTCACTAAGTTTAATTGTAAGTTATCACCAGATTTCTTTATTTTTTCGTTTCGAATCTGCTCTACTCGATAATCAGCTACCGCAGCACAAGCAATAAAAATATCACACTCTATTAAATGCTCTTGCACTTGCTCATACATCTGCAATGCACTTTTAACTTGAAGCGTATTAACTTGGGGAATTTCAGCTAAAGAAACTGGTCCTGAAATTAAGGTCACTTCTGCACCCAAATCAATTGCAGCTTGCGCTATCGCATAACCCATTTTTCCTGAGCTATTATTACTGATATAACGTACGGGATCGATTGCTTCAATGGTCGGCCCTGCTGTTATCACAATATGTAGTTTTTTTTCACTCGATTTATTCAATAGCGTTTTCGGTGAAAACAACTTTATCAATCGCTGTATTATCTTTTCTGGCTCTAACAATCTTCCAGGACCATTATCACCACAGGCTTGCAAACCAAATTCAGGTCCCAAAATCATAACACCTTGTTGTTTTAAGCGTAATAGGTTTTCCTGAGTGACCTTAGCTTGCCACATCGCTTGATTCATTGCAGGTGCAATAATTTTTCTAGCGCTGCTAGCCAGCCAAAGAGTAGTTAATAAATTATCTGCAAAACCATAAGCAAGTTTAGCCATCACATTAGCAGTTGCTGGTGCAATAATTATCACATCTGCCCAGCGAGATAATTCTATATGTCCCATACTATATTCTTGTAATGGATCAAATAGCTCACTTCGTACAGGATAATTTGTCAGCGTTTGTAAAGTTAATGGTGATACAAAAGCAGACGCATTTGGTGTCAGCACCACTCTAACAATGGCCCCCTGTTGTTGTAACAGGCGAATAACATCGATTGCTTTAAAAGCTGCAATGCCTCCACTAATTCCTAAAATAATTTTTATATTTTTTAACATACTCAATAAGTCCTTGGCTAACCAAGCAGATAATAACAGATCTGAGGACAATCAAAAAGTAGTTAATATTGTCATAAATCTGTCACATTCCTTATTTATACTTTGCCTTCATCATTAATTTAAGGAAGTGTTTATGTTAGAAAAAAAATATATTGTTGCGTTACTAGCCGCTTCAACGTTAACGATGGGGTTTGCCCAAGCAAGAGAGCAAATTAAAATTGTTGGTTCTTCAACCGTTTACCCTTTTTCGAGTTCAGTTGCAGAAGAACTTGGTGCAACAACTAAAATGCCTACACCAATTGTAGAATCAACCGGTTCAGGCGGTGGCATGAAGTTATTTTGTGCAGGTAATGATTTAAACACTCCTGATATCACTAATGCTTCTCGTCGCATGAAAACATCAGAATTTAAATTATGTGCTAAAAATGGCGTAACAGATATTACTGAAGCTGTTATTGGTTTTGATGGTATTGCAATTGCTCAAAACAAGCATAATAAACCTTTGGCGATAACCAAGAAACAACTTTTATTAGCCGTTGCTGAGGAAGTTCCTTCTAAAGATGGTAAGTCATTAGTGCGTAACCCGTATAAAAAATGGAGCGATATTGATCCCACTTTACCTAATAGAGCTATCGTTATTTACGGCCCACCCAAAAGTTCTGGTACGCGTGATGCGTTTGAAGACATGATCATGAAAGGTCAAACAAAAAAAATGGACGTTTATACGTCTTTATACCATGCTGATAAAGTGAAAAATAAAGGCTATAAAAAATACCATAAAGTAAGACAAGATGGCCCTTATGTTCCTTCTGGTGAAAATGATAACTTAATCGTACAAAAATTAGCTAAAAATGCTGAAGCAATTGGTATCTTTGGTTATAGTTTTTTGCTTGAAAATGCAGATAAAGTATCAAGTGCAACTGTAAATGGGGTAACACCAACTCCTGATACGATTTCATCGGGTAAATACCCTATTTCTCGTTCATTATTTTTCTATGTTAAAAATTCACATAGAAAAGATGTTCCAGCAATCGATAAATATGTTAAATTATTTATGAATGAAGATATGATTGGTTCTGATGGTATATTAGGTGAAATTGGTTTAATTCCTCTGCCTAATGATAGAAGAACTACCATTAGAGCATCTGTTGCAAAACACACCAAGCTGACTTTAGAAAAATTAAGTAAAAAATAATTTTATTGCTTAAGTCTTTTAAAATGGAAGTTTGATACAATTCAAGCTTCCATTTTTTTCAACGTTTATAATAACTTAATTTAACCCTTAACTTACGGAAATACAAATTTGAGCACTCTTTCTGCAAGTAAAAGAAACAATGAATTCAAAGAAAAAGCGATTAAATTCTTTTTATTGCTTGCCTCTACCATTTCAATTCTAACAACTTTTGGCATTCTCTTTTCCATTTTATTTGAAGCAATTGAATTTTTTCAATTAAGAAGCTTTTGGTACTTTATTACTGGAAGTGAATGGTCGCCAGGTGTTGCAAATAGCAAATTTGGTGCAGTTCCTATATTTGCTGGCACCGCTATGATTACTCTTATCGCCATTGGGGTTGCCTTACCATTAGGATTAGGAAGCGCTATTTATATGAGTGAATATGCACCTCATAAACAACGCAAAATTCTTAAACCTTTATTAGAAATTCTCGCAGGGATCCCAACCGTTGTTTATGGTTTTTTTGCTGCAATTACGGTGGCGCCATTAATTGTTAAATTAGCTACCTTTTTGGGGTTTGAAGCATCTTTTAATAACGCACTCGCTAGTGGTCTAGTCATGGGTGTAATGATTATTCCCGTCATTTCATCCTTAAGTGATGATGTAATTCAAGCAGTACCTGACTCACAAAGAAAAGCTTCTTTGGCTTTGGGACTGACTCTTTGCGAAACAATTAAATTTGTTGTTTTACCATCCGCCCTTCCCGGTATTATTTCAGCTACCTTATTAGGTTTATCAAAAGCGCTGGGTGAAACCATGATTGTGGTGATGGCTGCAGGACTAAGACCCAACTTATCCTGGAATATTTTAGAAGACATGACCACGGTTACCGTAAGGATAGTGGATGCCCTAGTAGGCGATCAAGCATTTAATTCCCCAGCAACTTTATCAGCCTTTGCCCTTGGTTTAATCCTATTTATTATAACCCTAGCCTTAAATATTGTATCGGTAAAATTGATTCGTAAATTTAAAGAAAAATACAAGGTCAATACATTATGAGTAATATCAACCCTTTTTATGATCCAACGCTTAAGAAAAGGCATGCGAGTGCTAAACGTTTCAAGACTTTTGCTATTATTTGCGTCAGCATAACGTTGGGATTTATCATTTTCTTTCTCACCGATATGGTTATCAAAGGTTTGCCAGCATTTAAACAGGCCTATATCAAAGTTGATGTTACTTATAATGAAACCAGCCTTGCCTCAACCAGAAAAGCAGTTGATAAAAAATATCTACGTATTGTTAGTCGTGCCTGGTTAAGAGATATTCCTAATAGAGTGGAATCTCAGCCTGAGTTAATGAATACCAAAAAAGCAACCTGGGTTTTACTCAATCATCAAGTTGACCAATACTTAAAAGGTCATCACTATGTGATTAAAGACAGAGAGCTTAAGCTTATTAACCAAGAGTTTAAAAGAGGTAATATCCAATTTCAATTCAATGAAATTTTCCTCACCACCGGGGATTCTAAAATCCCCGAAAACTCTGGCCTTAAGTCTGCGATGATTGGTTCTATATTAACCCTTATCGTCACTTTGGCATTCTCTTTTCCCATTGGTTTGATGACAGCAATTTATCTGGAAGAGTTTGCTCCAGATAACTATTGGACCCAGTTAATCGAAGTAAATATCAATAATTTAGCCGCTATTCCTTCGATTTTATTCGGTTTACTGGGATTGGCCGTTTATATTAATTTATTTGGATTACCCCGAAGCTCAGCACTTGTTGGAGGATTAACTTTGGCATTAATGACCTTGCCGATTATTATTGTCAGTTCACGTGCTGCCTTAAAAAGTGTACCTGACAGTATTCGTCAGGCTGCTTTTGGTTTGGGTTTAACCAAGGTTCAGGTGATGCAAGATCATGTTTTACCCATTGCTTTCCCGGGTATTATGACCGGAACGATTATTGGTCTTTCTCGAGCCATGGGTGAGATTGCTCCTCTTATTATTGTTGGTATGGTTGCTTTTGTCCCTGACAGCCCAAGCACATTTACAGAAGCTACTACCGTAATGCCTGCACAAATTTTTACTTGGGCAGGAATGCCTGAACGGGCTTATGTAGAAAGAACCGCAGCAGGGATCATCGTACTACTCACCGTACTTATGTCATTAAATGCATTTGCGATTTATCTAAGAAACAAATATGAAATAAAATGGTAAAAATCATGGAAAAAACTCAAAAGAAAGTTAAAAATAATAAAGATGAAACAAAGATTATTGTTAACAATTTGAATTTATATTATGGCGCTAATCATGCACTACATAATATTAATATAGAAATCCTTAATAATAAAATCACTGCTTTAATTGGTCCATCAGGCTGTGGTAAATCAACCTTTCTGCGTTGTTTAAATCGAATGAATGATTTAATTAATAATGTAAAAATTGATGGTGAGGTCATTATTGATAACAAAAATATTTATGATAAAGATGTTGATGAAGTTGCAGTCCGTAAACGAATTGGCATGGTTTTTCAACAACCCAATCCCTTCCCAAAGTCTATTTATGAAAATGTCGCTTATGCACCCATCAAACATAGTTTTGTAAAAAAAGGCAAAGCCTGTGATGAATTGGTTGAAAAATCATTGATACAAGCTGGACTTTGGGAAGAAGTCAAAGATATATTATTACAACCTGGCACTTCTTTATCAGGTGGACAACAACAACGTCTGTGTATTGCTAGAACCATTGCAGTACAACCTCAGGTTATTCTAATGGATGAACCTACCTCAGCTTTAGATCCGATTTCTACCGAAAAAATCGAAGAATTAATGCTTGAGCTGAAAAAAGAATATACCATCATTATTGTCACGCATAATATGCAACAAGCTGGACGAGTGGCCGATTATACTGCTTTTTTTCACTTGGGTGACTTGATTGAGTATGACACCACTGAAACCATTTTCATTAATCCTTCCGTGAAAAAAACCGAAGATTACATTACAGGCAGGTATGGTTAAATGTTAGAAATAGAAGAAAAAAGACTTTTTCAACTTAAAAAGAACATCATAAAACTGGGCAATGAAATCATTCAACTGAATGAATTAATCTATGAGCATCTGAGCCATGATGATATTTCTTCTTTGGTGCAGATAAAAACAAAAGAAAAAAGTGAAATAGAAGCAATGGCCGATGCTATTGATAATGAAGCAATATCCATTTTATCTTTATACAGTCCTAGTGCGAAAGATCTTAGAAAACTGATCGCATTTTTAAAAATCAGTGGTGAATTAGTTCGTGTTTATAGCAATAGCATATCGTTTATTCAAAAATTTTATTTGCCTTTTCAAGCGAATTTAAAGAAAAAGAAAATTTTAAAACACGTTTTACCGATGCAAAGAATGGCGGTTGATGCTTTACGCACTTCGATTGAGATGCTCAGCATGGATCAAGAAGAAAATATAAAGCAAGCTTATAGTAAAGTTTATATGGAAGAGAATCAAACGGATGAGTTATTTCAACTCGCTGAAAAAAACATTATGAAACTATCTTCGAGCAATATTGAATTAACCCTTGATTACTTAACCGTATTAAGTGCTATCCGTCGCGTTGAACGAGTGTCTGACCGGGCATTAAGCATTGCCTCTATCCTCTATTATGCGAAACTAGGGGGGGAACTTCGCCAAGATCTTCCACCTGATGATCTTAGCATCTAAAACATTTTCAAAAAAATCATATCATGGCAAAAAAAAATATTCTGCTCGTTGAAGATGAACTCGCAATCCGAGAGATGATCAAATTTTCTTTCAAGGGCAGTAAATATAATTTGCATGAAGCAGAAGATGTCAAACAAGCTAAAATGGTGATAGAAAAAAAGCGACCTGACTTGATTTTACTCGACTGGATGTTACCTGCTCAAAGTGGAATATCTTTTGCTAAAGAACTTCGTGATGACAAAAATTTTCAGTTCTTACCAATTATCATGCTCACTGCTAAAAGTGAAGAGCAGGATAAATTAATCGGTTTTAATGCAGGTATTGATGACTATATTGCTAAACCATTTTCGCCTAGTGAACTTAAAGCGAGAATAAAAGCAGTTATTCGACGCTCAGGAAATGGCGATGATGATAATACTATTGAAATTGATAAGCTCTCATTAAATTCTTCAACGCATCGAGTCAGCTGTGATGATCAAGAACTTAAATTAGGCCCCTTAGAGTTTAAGCTTTTGCACTATTTTATGAGCAATAAAGAACGGGTATATTCACGCACGCAACTATTAGATAATGTCTGGGGTAACGACTGTTATATTGATGAAAGAACGGTTGATGTACATATTCGCAGGTTAAGAAAGGTTTTGGGGAAATGCCATCAAGAACATTTAATTCAAACAGTTAGAGGTAGTGGATATCGATTTTCTTCTCAGTCACCCTAATTCACCTATACAATAAAGTAAATGACTAAATTAGTAAAAACAGTTAAGCTTTTTTTGGCGGAAATAATTTTACTGCTTTTATTATTGTGCTCTATCATCTCATTCGGACAAGAACCTTTTAACGGATGGTTGGCTGTAACGAGCTTATTAGTTTATTTTGTGTGGAATGCTTTTTTTTTGTTCCACTTGCTACTCTATTTAAAATCCACCCATACTAAACATTTACCTTTAGCATTTGGGATCTGGAAAGAGATTTATCAACAACTTAACGTTAAAGAAATAATGATTACTCACGAACAAATACCGTTTAAGCAACCCCTTAGTATTATTGAAGATTTTCATTTTTTTCTTAAAGCCATGCCCGACGCAGCCATCATTATTAATAAAAATCATCAAATTGAATGGTTTAACAGTAAAGCAAGTTATTTTTTTGCTTTAAAAGAAAGTAGTACTTTAAAACATCATGTGAACGAAGTTTTTGTTAATAAAGAAATAATTAACTTTATCAAAACCAACCCAGCTAACACTGAAGAAAAACTAGAGCTTGCTTCCCCTAATATTGCAGAGATTAGATTATTACTACGCCTCATTCCTTATTCTAACAACTATTGGATGTTGCTTGCTTCTGATGTCAGTAATAATTATCGCATTGAAAAAATGCGTAAAGATTTTGTTGCCAATGTTTCTCATGAGTTACGCACCCCAATTACGGTCATCAGTGGTTATCTTGAAACCTTAAAATCTTTATATAAAAAAGATACCCTGCTAAAACACCCCTTAGCGTCCATGGAGCAGCAAGCTAAACGTATGGAGTTAATTGTCAATGATCTGTTGACCTTATCATCTTTAGAAGCTCAAACTCCTAATTTAGCTGAGTATGAGTTAATAAATGTTCCCTTGATGCTGACAAATATTATTAACGAATACCAAAAAGCCTATAACAAAAAAAAACATAAGTACATCATTGAAATTGATCACAACTTAAAAATAAAAGGTAATGAAAATAGTTTATACAGCGTTTTTTCAAATCTTATAAACAATGCAATACGCTATACCGATGTTAAAGGCCGTATCCAGATAAAATGGTATCAGGAAAAAAATATTTACTTTTCAGTGCAAGATAATGGGGTTGGCATTGCTGAACAACACCTTACTCACTTAACGGAGCGTTTTTATCGAGTAAACAAAGATCGATCGCGTAATAGTGGTGGTTCAGGTCTTGGTTTGTCGATTGTAAAACATATCCTACACCGGCATCAGGCTGAATTGCTTATTGATAGCAAGGTAGCACAAGGTAGTACTTTCACTTGTATTTTTAAAGCCGTGGATGAATAACCGCATTTCTTCTCCCCTAAAAACATTTATTACTAATTGCTTACTTTTAAAATAAATGATTACAAAAGCTATAAATTGCTTGCCTCTTCACAGTTGTAAATTACATTAGCATTACAATTGCCTACGTAAATAATACAATTTTGATGATCATAAGTTTTATCAATGACTTATTATATGTTTAAGTTAAAAAGCAAAACAGCTGCATTCTTGTTTATAAGCTTATCTTAAGTTTCAAAAACTATTCTATAAACAGTTTAAAGTAGATGACTTGCTAACAACCATTATTAAGTACAAACAGGAGTAATCTTAATGAAAAATAAAATGAAAACACAGATAAAGCGTCTTTCTTTAATTTGTGCCTCTTCAATGTTAATGCTTTCGTCTATGAGTTTAACGGCGGCCGAATTATCTGCTCCTAGAGCTGTATTCCAAGGCAGTGGAGCTATCAGCCCAGTTTTAAATTTTAGACAAGCTGAAACAGGTGATATTTATCTTGCTTTTAGAAAAGATGGTGTAGGTGATTATTTCTTTTTAGGAAGCAATGGTTCTGCTGGTCCAACACCTACCGTTTATCAAACCGTTTCCTCGTATACAGGTACGCTTAACTTACCTTCATTTGATACCAGCAATATTGCT
>CAYMMQ010000056.1:0-14465 GCA_964391585.1 uncultured Ectothiorhodospiraceae bacterium | reverse complement strand
AAGAAGGATGCGGATTGGAAAATTGAATTCTTAAAGGAAATAGTTACAATTGATGACGGGAGTTCAGGTTTAAAAAATACTTGATTTTTTGTTAAGTCAAACAGAGACTAGCGTTCAGCGGTGGGGTAAATTCGAGGTCAAAAAAATTAATTTCTTACTTCATATTTTGCTTAATTAAGTATAAAAATATGTAATTACTCAGCTCATTATAAAACTTATCATCCAAAAGGATGATAAGTTTCAATTGCTGGATAGAAATAACTGGGAATATTGCTGATAATAATAAGGTCGATCAATTTTACCATTGGCAGTTTTTTTTAAATGATCAACAGCCACTATTTTTTGCGCTTGCATATAATTTGGCAGTTGCTGTTGCAGTCTTTTTTGTAATTTTTTCAGTTCAAAACCATCAAGTGAACTACAAATTAACACAATTGCTTGGCCTAACAGTGGATGCTCGACACCAATAACACAGACTTCATTAATACAAGGTTCTGTATAACAAACTTCTTCAATATCACTGGGACTCACTCGATTGCCAGAGGTTTTTATCATGTCATCATTGCGGCGCACAAAATACAAAAAACCGTCTTCATCAAAATAAACCAGATCGCCACTAAACACGGCTTTATCGTTACTTGTAGCAGAGTAATCACTCGCTGGAAAATCACGATTATTTAATGTTTTAAAAACCTTAACTGTTGCCACTTGGTTATTCCAGTATCCTAAAGACACCAGTGAACCACGATGTACTAACTCCCCTACTTCATTGCTTTGACAAGGTTTTCCTGCTGAGTTAATCACAAACACTTCTTCCCCTGCTAGTGCTTTCCCCATAGATGTTGGATGACTATCTATATATTTTGGTGGTAAATAAGTCGAGCGAAATGCCTCGGTTAAGCCATACATTAGATAAATTTGTGTATTTGGCAAATTCCGTTTAAAAAACTCAATGGTGGGAACAGGCAGTTTTCCACCTGAATTAGTAATATATCGCAAACGAGGAAAAGTTACTTGTTGCCAATTAAGATGACTCAATTGAATCCACAAACTCGGCACTGCTGCCAGTGCGGTAATCTGCTGCTTTGCCAAAACTTTTAGTACATCTTGAGGCAATAAATAATCAAATAACACCACGCTAGCCCCTGCATAAAATGCACTACATAACTGATTAAAACCATAATCAAAACTTAGGGCTAATAAAGCTAAAATTTTATCTTGCTTGTTTATAGCGCAATATTCGGCAACTTTTTTGGCACCACTGAGTAAATTTTGATGACTGATACAAACACCTTTAGCATGACCTGTGCTGCCTGATGTATAAAAAATAGTCACGAGATCGTTAGTATTTATTGGCGGCGTTAAAGGCTCTTTTTCGTTTATCGCCGTTTGTAGCGCATACTGCTGATGAATCCGTTGCCAAGATGAAATCAAACAGTGCTGATTTTCTATGCTATTCTCTAATTCATCATCTAAAACAATCACTTGTTTTAACTCTGACAAGCCAGGAAGATCAGCAAATAAGCGGCTTAATCGTTGCTTTGTAGTCAATAATAGCCTTGTTTGACTATCGGTTAAAACATGTAGCAGTTGTTTGTTTTTTAATAAAGGGTTTACTGTGATAAAAACGGCCCCAATACTGGCAATAGCAAAACAAGCAATGACCGTTTCGGGGGTTTTATGGCTATAAATCGCAATCCGTTCACCTCGTTTAATGCCCTTTTTTTTCAGAATAAAAGCAAAATGTAAAACTTGTTGAGATAATTGCAAATAACTCAGCTTAGTTTCTTTATAAGATAAAGCAAGTGCTGAAGAAGTGGCATGAGGAGTTTGAGTTAGTAAATGCTGTAATAACTCCATTAGTGTACCATTTTGTTGCTTAACCAATCTTTAACAGCATATTGATCACCTCGAAATACTACTCTTGATTTTTTTTTCGCCAATTGATATTCGTACATCGGATCATAATAATCCAACAATAATTTCTTTATCCATGATTTATGAAGTGAAAGGTCATTACTCTTAAACTGTAAAATCAAAGCTTGTTGCATCAACTCAAGAATTTTTACATAATTTTTCCCACCCAAACGCTTTTTAATTCTAGCTAAACTAGCCAGTAAATATTGCTGAAATAATGATGGTGCATTTTGAGGTTCTTGTTGTTGATAAGCTTGATAGTTGCTAATAATGTAATCGTTTAAAATAACAGTGATTCTTGATTCCAAATCACTTGTTAACTCAATCACTTTTGCTTGTTGCATTTTTTCGAATAACTGTAGAGGAATAAGTGCTTTACCAATTAATTTCCCTTCATCTTCTAATAAATAAAAGTTTGACTGTATGGATTGTTTTTTTTGCAAATAGTCTATTGCTAAGGCATTTTCAAAGTTAATCTGACTCGGTTGTGGTTGCACAAATTGACCAAAACTGGAGCCCCTATGAATGGCCAAGCCCTCTAAGTCAATCGCATTTCCACTTTTTTGTTGAATATATTGCGAAATAAAATGCGTTTTAGCAACACCTGTTTTTCCCGCCAGGATAATCAGTTCATTATTTACAGCAAAATCCTCTAAACTACCGAGTAAAAACCGGCGCATCCGTTTATAACCACCTGTAATAATAGGAATATTTATCCCCTGATCAGCTAACCATTGTTGTGAAGTACGAGAGCGCAAACCACCTCTAAAACAATACAAATGTGTATTAGGGTTATTTGCAATAAAACCTGACCAAGCATCTAAACGCTGTTGTTTAACATCCCCTGATACCAGCTTTAGCCCAAGTTCAATGGCTTTTTCTTGTCCATGATTTTTGTAACAAATACCAATTTGATGACGTTGTTCATTATCAAGTAAGGGGATATTAACCGCTGTGGGGAAAGCTCCATTTTCAAATTCAATTGGAGCGCGTACATCAAGCAATGGCGTATTTTTACAAAACAATTTTTGCAGTAACAGTTCATCTTTCAAATTATGCTTATCCTTTGTTCTTTATCATCAGCATTAGCAACTACTTTACCAACCACACAAGCATCGTTATATCCTAACTGTTGTAAAGACGCTATTAATGCAGAGCTTCTACTATCATCTACTGCAAGCAATAATCCACCAGCAGTCTGTGGATCAAACAATAAAGGATAAAGTGAATGTTGTTGCAAATTGCTATCGACATATTGATTAAAATGGTAATTTTCTTGATAAAGTGAGCTATAAACTTGTAGCTGCAGGCAATCTTTAACCCCTGATAAAAACGGCAGCTGCTCAAGATATAGTTGTGCTGATAAATTAGCCGGTCGAAGCAATTGATGTAAATGCCCTACCAAACCAAACCCAGTCACATCGGTACAGGCTGTGCAATCAAATTGTGAAAAAATCTCACTCGCTTTCGCATTGGATAACAACATATTATCAATACACTTTTCAATCCAACGACCTTTAGCTAATCGACGCATATTCGCGGCTAATAAAATTCCACTACCTAAGGATTTAGTTAAAATTAATAACTGACCAACTTGTAAGTCCTTTTTATTTAACCATTTTTTCTTATCAACAAGGCCATTAACCGATAAACCACAAGCCATTTCCTTGCTTTCATTGCTATGCCCACCTAATAAAGTCACTTTTTCTTGGACTAACTGTTCCATTACTCCTGACATTAATTGTAATAAGGTGCTTTGTTGCTTTTCAGCTTGCATATAGGGCAAGCTCACCAGCAACTGCGCAGAATGAGCTTTTGCGCCCATCGCATACAGATCGCCTAAGGCGTGAATCACCGCAATTTTTCCAAACAGATAAGGATCTGAAATAAACGCCGGAAAATAATCTATCGATTGCACTAACAACTTATTTTCCGGCACTGAAAATACCGCCGCATCATCTTGATCAACACAGGATAAATAAATTCCTGCTGGCTGCTCTTGTATGATACCTTGTTGCTGTGAAAGAATTTGTGTCATCACAGCTTGTAATATTGAAGACGATACTTTTGCGCCACATCCCCCACAACGAATAGCGTTTTGTTGTAAGTCGTTTAACATACTTGCACTGGCAATCTGTTGGTATTTTTGTGTTTTATCATCAGTGATTGGATATTTTTTCCCGAAATCAGAGAACTTTTCCATAAAAGCAACATCAATCCAACGCTTAACAAACCATAACCATTTTCCTGATAAGGCTAAAAATGACCATGAAGCAATACTATAACGATTACCACAATTAAGTATATTAAGAAACGTTTTCTGGGGAATATAGTTTTTTAAGGGTTGCTTTAAAGCAAATCGACTTAAGTTTTGATATAAAGGCAAACCTTGTCGTACTGCAAACACTCCAGATTTTGGCCGTTTATGATCGATAATTGTAGCAATATCACCAGTGGCAAAAACATATTCATAACTGGGGGATTGTAAAAAAGTATTTACCTTGATAAAACCACCTTCATCAACCTCTAAACCTGACTCTGAAATCCACTTTGGCGCACTGGCATAGGTTGCCCAGATAATTTCATCGGCTATTAAATGTTTTTGTTTATTGTTTTGACTAAACATCAATCGTTTGTTTTTATTGCCAGCTTCAGATATCTGCTCTTGCACCGACTCAACTTTGGCTGAATATACTATTTCTATCCCACGCTGCTTTAATAATTTTAATACTATATCTTGCACCTTATGATTGTGCTGTTTTAACAGCTTGTCACCTTGGGTGACTAAGGTGATCTTTGTTGCAGACTGCTGTACCTGATTTAATTTATAATCCAAAGAAAAAGCCAGTTCTACTCCACCTGCACCACCACCAACAACAATCAATTGCTTAGGTGGTAAAGCTATCATTTTAGCCAATTGGGATAAAAAATCCTCAATCGGTTTGACGGGTGTCACGAGTTGCTTGAACTGTTGTAAATAGGAGATGTCTGGAGTTGAACCGGTGTTGATAGCGACAATATCAAAGCTGATCGCAGGACGTTGATCAGCACAAAAAACCTGCTTTTTATCAAAATCAATACTGTTTACTTCTGCGTGAATCAGCGTAACATTTGCCCATTCACACAAAGGTCTGAGATCGATATGACAATCATCAAAAGAAAAATGTCCCGCAATGAGCCCCGGTAACATCCCCGAATAAGGTGTATGAACAACTTTAGTGATCAAGGTAATTCTAAGACCGGGCAAGGGTGACATGGCAAAGTTTTTAATCACCCCAACATGACTATGGCCACCACCAATCAAGACTAAATCTTTAATAATAATATCGTCAGACTGCATATAAAAAATCGCTTAAATTAATATTGGCAAAAGTCAATTTAAAGAACTAAATCTCCCCTAACCCCTCTTTTATAAAGAGGGGGACGCTGCTCTTCAGCTATCTCTCCCAAGGTCACCAGTTCCCATCCCTCGTCCTCCGTTGATGAATGCATACAAACTATGCGTTGCTCATACGTTGGTACTTAAGGTGGAAACTTATGTGTTTAGGCTTCCCCCTCGCCTAAAAGCGCCTAATTTTGGTAGAAAAAGGGGGATTGAGGGGAACAGTTTCGAGCAATATTTATCTTCTAACTAAGCTACCCATAATTGAGTAGTTTAGTTGTTAATATTTTCCCGCACGTGCGAGGGTTACGATGCTAAGAACTAACCTATGATGCGTTGCTTAATTATTAACCTTCAATCACACGATTACGGCCATTTTCTTTAGCCTGGTACAAAGCATCATCTACACGTTTTAACAGACTATCCATCGAATCATTCTCTTCAATCTGAGAAATACCACAACTGATAGTAACTTGACCAACACCTTTAAACTGATGTTGCTCAAAGGCAAGTCGAATTTTTTCAACAATGGTTTTTGCTTTTTTACGACTGGTTCGTGTCAACAATAAAGTAAACTCTTCTCCTCCCCAACGACTTAACACATCACTTTGACGAATTAAACCTTGGAAAATATTCACACTTTCAATCAAAACTTCATCACCAACTTGATGACCAAAGTTATCATTAATTTTTTTAAAATAATCCAGATCAAAAATAGCTAAAGAATAGGTGGTTTTATAACGCTTATATTGCGTCATTTCATGTTCAAAAAACTGATCAAATTTTCGGCGATTATAAATACCGGTGAGAGAGTCTTTTTCTGATAAATACTCTAATTCTTTATTCGTAGTAATATCTTCTCTCACCGCCTGATAACCTTGAATTTGTCCCTTCTCATCTTTTAATGGGTGAATATGGGCAGAGCCCCAAAATGTTTGCCCTGTTTTGCTTTTCCCTTTGATTTCTCCTTCCCAAACTCGACCATTAGAAATCGTGTCCCATAACTCAACATAGGTTTGAGGGGCGGTATCAGGGTGCTTTAAAATCCGATGGTTTTTTCCCATGAGCTCTTTTTTACTATAACCTGTTAGAGTACTCATAGCAGTATTGACAGAAGTAATATTACCGGCCAGATCGGTTTTGGAAATAGGAATATATTTATCAATAATATTATTAGCTTTTTCTAACTCATCTTTTTTATGTTTGACATTAAAGTATTTTAAAAACCACTCTTGCTCAAATTTTAAAACATATTGAAAAGAAAAAATAATCAGCAGGTTGATCAAAATGGTTGCAATAATCAAAACATCTCTAATCCAAAGATAATGCTCCATTTCTTGCGCAATTCTTTGCTGTAACAGATCCTCTGCATCGTCAATGGTTTTTAATAAATTAATAAAATTTTCATCAATTGCTTCATCATCAAGCTCATCAGTTTGATTATTTTTTACATTAATAAGTCGCTTAACAAAAATCTCACTAAAAGCTTGCTGATATTGAATGGATTCCTTAATTTTAGCGCGAATTTCTACTTCTTCCTTTTCAAGTGGATAAAAATGTCCTTCTTTATTTTTTCCACCATTGATGATGGCATTTAAATACCAATTCGCCTGATTAAAGTGTTTTGTCACCACCTCCATATCATAGGCACTCTCACCAGTAATGATTTCCATCGCCCATAAATGTCCCGTGGTCACTTCAAGCTTAGCTTCCATCATAGCATCCACTAAGGTAGCATACTTAATGGTCATTTTATGACCTAAGTTAAAACTATAATATAATACACTACAAGCCAAAACACAGACAAAAATGACACTTGAAATAATTAACCAAGGATAGCGACTATGAACATTATTCATAAAAATTAAGCTCTAATATATTACTACTGATATAAAACTGACTTAGAGGTTCCTTTAGCGATAAATGCAGAAAAACTTTCAGGTAAAACCTCTAATACCTTTAAGCAGGATGCCTCATCGTCAAACAAGCCAAAAACACAAGCACCCGTTCCTGTCATTCTTGCCTTAGTATAATGGGATAAAAATAATATTGCATCTTTTATCCGTGGATATTTTTGACAAACTAGCGGCTCAAAAACATTCATAACATCTCCTTGAAGAAAATCATCCATATTGACCCGCTTTTGTTGCCGGTTCAATCTTGGATCGGCAAACAGCTCTGATGTACTAACATGCACATCAGGTTTTATCACTAAATACCATACAGGAGATAAATCAACTTCGATTAGTTGTTCGCCAATACCTTCTGCCCATGCATTTTTCCCATAAATAAAAATCGGTACATCAGCACCTAATTTACGACCAATTTTCATCAATTGTTGTTGGTTTAACTTTAAAGCCCATAACTGATTTAAAGCCACTAAGGTAGTGGCTGCATTGCTACTCCCCCCCCCTAAACCACCACCCAAAGGAATTTTTTTATTTAAGCCAATATCTAAGCCATAGTTAAAATTTTTATCTAATAGTTTATTTTCCCAAGCATAGTCTAATAGAGCAAATACCGCTCGAACAATTAAATCTTCATTTTCAGCTAAAGAAAAATCACCGTAATCTCGCAGAATTAATTGATCTTGGCGACAATAAAAAGATAATTCATCATAATAATCAATAAACTGAAAAATAGTTTGTAACTCGTGGTAACCATCCGTACGTTGTGCAGTAATATGCAAAAACAGATTAAGTTTGGCTGGGGATAAAAATACCTGTTCACGCATAGACATCAACTACTCTTTAAATTCTTGACGCTCGGAAATAAATGCTTTCACCTTAATCTGAGCGCTTTGAGCTATAACTTTAACCGGAAAAGGCAATGATTCATTATTATAAGAAAAGTTAACCAGCCAACCTTGTTGTTTAAACCGTGTTAATAATATTTTGGGATCTGTACCCAGCAAGTCTGCAGGAAAATCAGGGTTAACTTGAGCAAACAACCAATATTCTAGCGACTCTATTGGAACTTGAATATCACTATACTGTTCAATTAACTCAGACAGTGATGACGCATAAACCGTTTCGTTGTTCATCATCAGAGAGTTAAGCATAGTATTATTTTCTTGTTGTACCTGTTTAAGCATAAAATAAGTATCACCGAAAGGGCCATTAAAACTCAGTGTTTGCTGATGAGTTCTTTTTTGCCAAAAAAAATTAGCATACCAGTTAGTACTTTCATTACTAAAAGCAATTTTACCGCGCATATCCCACTGCAAAGGACGAATAGCATTTTTTGCATATTCTAAAGATTGAGCAGGGCTAATTTTTTGTTGTCCAGCACAAGCTGTTAACAACAAAATCACAAGCAGCAATAAAAACTTATTCAAGCGATATAACATAATTAAGGTTTAACAAATTGTTCATAAGTTGCTTTTAACAGCTCATGCTCTGGGTGATCGATCAACCCCTTACTCCAGATGTTTTTTGCCTGCTCTTGTTGATTTAACACCCATAAAACTTCACCATAATGTGCCGTTATTTCTGGATCTTGATCGATTTTAAAAGCACGTTGCAGATGGCTCAAGGCCTCTGTAGCTTTACCTTGTTTATATAAAACCCACCCCATACTATCAATAATTGCCGCATCATCCGGTTTAATTTTTAAAGCCTTTTTAATCAAATTTTGAGCCTCTTTATAACGCTCCGTTTTTTCTGTCAACAAAAAACCAAGTGTATTCAAGGCATTAGCATTATTCGGCTCCATAACGATAACTTGTCGCAAATCTTGCTCCATCAAGTCAATTTTATTCATTTTTTCTGCCACCATGGCACGATGAAACAAAATTTCAGATTGCTGCTTCACACTGTCTAAGGCTTGGGTATAAGTTGAATAAGATAAATCATAAGCTTTAGACTGGAACAACAAGTCGGCTTTTAATAATAAAAGCTCCTGTTTTTCTTTTTCAGAATCAGCCGGGTAGTGTTCAATAACCTTAAGTGCTTGATGGAATTTTTTTTGTTTTTCAAGTAGTAAAATTTGATTCAAAACCGATTTATAATAAAAGGTCCCATCTTTAACTTTTTCAAACCAATAAAGCGCTTTCGCTTCATCATTTCTTTCAATATTTAAACTACCTAATAAATAAGCACCTTGAGACTGGTGCTCTTTTTGCTGATAAATCTGCTTAAAAAAAGACTCTGCCGTATTATAATCTTTAATTTCAGTTGCTAATAAACCAATTTCATACAGGATATTTTTATTTCCCTTATTATCATCGGCGACAAGCTGTAGATGTTTCATCGCCTTTTTATGCCGTTTTTGCTCTAATAAATACTTAGCATAAACTAAATGAACCACACTGGGTTTCTCAGCTTGAGCTATGGCATTTTCATAAAGTGAGTTCATATCTTGCTTTTCTTTTGCTTGAGCCAATATTTCCAGCTGTACTAATAAAGCAGTGGTATCATGCGGTTTTAATATGAGTGCATGCTGAATTTTTTCTTTGGCCAATTGCTCTAATGCAAATTTTTTGGCAAATTTTGCCCATAATAGCTGTAACTCAAAACTATCGGGATAAGCTTTATTTAAGCCTTCAAAAAAAGCATTAACTCGTTTTTCATCTTCAATCGAAGATAAAAAAATATCAACCTTTAAAATTCCTTCATTTTTTTTATCTTTTATCGCTAACTCTTTTTTTTCCCTTCCTTTAATGTCACTTATTTTTTTGTCACTTATTTTTTTATCAAATAGTGTTGCTTGTTGTTTCTTTATCATTTGATTAAATAAATTGATGTATTTTTTCAAACTGATTAAGGCTTTTTCATCTTGAAGCGACTTTATTAAAACAACCGTATTAATTTGGTGTAGGTGAAGATTATCGGCTTCAAACTGCTCCCACAATTTTGTCGCTGCTAAAATTTTTTCATCATTCATCGAAGATAAGGCTGCACGCACCAATTGTTTTACAATACGTAAATCCTTACTTTGTTCCGCTAATTTTTTATACTTTTCAAATGCAATATCAAACTCACCTCGATCAATAGCCAGTCCCGCTAATAAATAATCATATAAAAATTCAGCCGTTAATGGATAATCAGGATAATTAGCACTTGCAAGTTCATCTTGGCTTGCCTTATTACTGGTTTGCTCAGACTCAGAATGAGATAAAGCTTGATTTTTTTCTTTCTCATCGACTATAGAGTTTCCAGCTGTTTCAAGCGTCTGACATGATACCTGTAACGCTATTAAGCTGATAAAAAATAAACGGGGGAAAAATAAAAAGATTAGATTCATTGTATTCTCAATACTAAAGGTTGTATTTTGCTTATAAAAACTTATATACTCGCTAAACTTTAATTCTAACTCATTACACTATTTAGCAATTTAAAGTATAATAGTACTTCTTTCGAAAATAGATTATATACTTTTTTCATCTTCTCTAACGATTTTTGGTTTATAAACATGGCGTTTTTAGCAATTGGTCTAAATCATAAAACTGCTCCAGTTAATATTCGAGAAAAACTTTCTTTTTCTCCTGATACTATACAAGAAGCCCTTCGTCATTTAACGTCACAAGAAGCCGTTAATGAGGCTGCAATTTTATCAACTTGTAATCGCACCGAAATATATTGTGAAGTCAATGATTCAGAGCATTCTATTGTTGAATGGCTTAAAGAACATCACGCTTTAGAAGATGTGAATTTGAAAGAATATCTTTATATGCACTCTGATAAAGATGCGATCAATCATATGTTACGTGTTGCCAGTGGCTTAGATTCAATGGTACTTGGAGAACCACAAATTCTAGGGCAAATGAAAAATGCGTTTTCCATTGCCAAAGAAGCAGGTTGTATTGGACACCTACTGCACAAACTTTTTCAACATACTTTCTCTTGTGCAAAACAGGTTCGTACAGATACAGCGATTGGAGCGAGTCCAGTTTCTGTTGCATTTGCTTCGGTTAGTCTTGCTAAGAAAATATTCAGTGACTTTGATCAACATACCGCCTTATTAATTGGTGCGGGAGAAACCATTGAACTCGTTGCCAGACATTTAAAAGAAGTATCTATTAAACAAATTATTATTGCCAATAGAACCATTGATAAAGCGCATACAATTGCCGAAGAAGTGGGTGGATATGCTATTGCACTCAATGAAATTAGCACTCATTTGCCCGAAGCGGATATTGTGATCTCATCCACTTATAGTCCTTTGCCATTATTAGGTAAAGGAGCAGTAGAAGATGCTATCAAGGCGAGAAAACACCGTCCCATTTTAATGGTGGATATCGCTGTGCCAAGAGATATTGAAGAGCAAGTGACTGAACTCGAAGATGTGTTCTTATATACCGTTGATGATTTACAGGATATTATTAACGAAGGTTTAAAATCTCGACAAGAAGCTGCATTAAAAGCAGAAGAAATTATTGACTCTCAGGTTATACATTTTATGAGCTGGTTAAAGTCATTAAAAGCTCTCAGCACCTTGCGTAACTTTCGTAAACAAGCAGAAAAACATAAGATTAATGCCATTGAGCAAGCAAAAAAACAATTAAAAAATGGCAAAGATGCAGAAGCAGTCATGGAAGCACTTGCCAATCAACTCACCAATAAAATTATTCATACACCTAGTATTCAAATTAAACAAGCTGGAATAGATGATCGAGAAGATTTATTAAAAGCAGCTTGTACTTTGTTCAAGATTGAACAATAGCAGTAGATAAACTCCCACAAATTCAGTGGGAGCAAATGTCTATTTTTATAGATAATTTGTTAACTTAACGGCCAAAAAACTTACCCGCCATCGACATAACGCCTTCTAGGCCTCCGACAGAATCTAACATAGATCCAGCTTGACTCGATTTGTCAATAATAGCTGGAATTGCACTGGTCAAACCATTTAGTGCATTTTCTTCGCTCAGTCCAAGTTGCGATGAAAAACCACTGATTTTATCAGCAGAAAAAATATCTTTTATTTGTGATACTGAAATTGATTCATTTTCTCCATCACCTAACCAAGACGTTACCATTGAGGATAGACTCCCCATATTTAAATTTGACACCAAGCTAGCCATATTTACATCGCCATTTTCATCCGCTAATAACTGATTAAATGCTGATTTAATATCATCTAAATCAAGACCATCACCATCTTGATCTAATTTATCCTTAAAAAGTTGTGATGCCACTTGAAGTATTTCAGCTTGCATATTTTTACCTCTTTTAGAATGATTATTTAAAAGTTTTAGTAACCAAAAGCATACTTTATAGGTTGATGAATATGATTACAAGAGAATGTGCTTATTAATCAACGGATTTGTTAATTTATTTTTCAACTTTAAGCTGTTTAATTTTTTCTTTATACTGAGAACTATAAGCCAAATAAACAATCAGTAAATAACTTACCACAAAAACAGCGCCTAAAATATAACGCTTGATGTTTGCATCATGTTGCATGGGAATAATAAAAATGGTGGTGGAAATAAACAATAAAAAAGCTACCGCAAAAGCCACATTGGCAATTTGAAAACTTTTATCAACTTCTAAATGCCACTGTGGCTGAAAAAACAACAAAAAATAATTCAGTAGCATCACTAAAGCTAAAAACAGCAGATAAAATAAGATAAAACTGAACAGTATGGTCATAAAGGATAAATTATATGTCAAAAATTAACGGCATGGTTTTTGCTTTTATTTCCTATGTGCATTTAGAGCGACTAAAAATAGACAAGGACAAAAAGATGATTACACATCAACACTCTCACATAAAACAAATAGGATCTTCCATTATATTTTTCCTCATCACTCTCGTGCTGATTATTTCTAGTATCGTTGGTTGGTACCTGTATTATACCTCCGAAAACAACTTATCCCAACTGAATAAGGATAATACATTATTAAAACAACGTTATAAGAAAAACTCGGGCGAGTTATTTAGTTTACAAATGAAACAACAGAAGTTACGAAACCAACGTTTTGAATTAGAAGAAAAAGTTTCTCAGTTAGAAGAAAAGAATCATCAACGCCCACATGATAATAGTCGGATCAAGAAGCAACTCACTACCTGTTTGAACAAAGAAAAAAAACTTACCAATAAACTACAACAAGCTGAAGTTTTAATGCTCAATGAAGATAATCCTGAAAACAATAAAGCTAGCAACAATGAATTATTGTCTACTGTTCGTAACAGCTGTAAACAAATAGATCTACAAGAAATTCAACTACGTACACTGCTAAAGACCATAGAAGATAACCTAATTGAAAATAAAAATAGTGAACAACAGCTCACGCAACAAATTGGACAATTAAAGTCATTATTAGCCAAACAAACTCCCCCCCCAAAAGCTATTGCACAAGATAATAAAAGTAGTCAATCAGCTTTAGTGGAACAGCAAGGTATGGATCAGCTGCAAGAGAAAAACCAACACTTAGAAGAGGCAAATCACGCTCTTGCTAAAAAATTGGAACAACAAGAGAAATCGCTTGGCGAATCTCAGATGCTGGTACAGGAGTTACAAAAGTTAAAACAACAAATGTCTACACTAAGAGATAAACATGAAAAAACGAATACTGAACTTAAAAAAGTACAACTTTTTAATCAGCAAAAACAACAAGAATCACTATTAAGTGAAGCATCATACAAAAAAGATAAACAAGCTTTCCAAAAGCTTAGCGAAAAGTTTGCTGCCGAAATTAAGAGCGAATATTTTTCATTAAGCTATTGGGATAATAATACAATTAGTTTTAGTATCAATAATTCTATTATGTTTTCATCAAGCAGTAAATCCACCTCAATAACTCCTCAAGGTGTTGAATTATTAAAAAAAATAATACCTGTATTACAACAATTTGCAGATAGAAAAGTGGAAATTATTGGTCACACTGATGATATTCCGATTAAGAATAGTAAAAACAAACTGATTATGTCTAACTGGGAGTTATCTGCTTTGCGCTCAGGAGCAATCATTCGCTACTTACAGCATGCAGGAAAAGTTGCACCTGAAAGGCTTTTATTGATTGGAGCAAGTAAATATCAGCCAATGGTAAATAAAATAAGCTCAAAGGCGAGAGCCCAAAACAGACGCACAGAAATTAAGCTATTGAAGTAAACATTTCGAGGATTTATTATGAGAGCAAGTGTCCTAACTTATCCGCTTTGGTGGATAAGTAATCACGATTATGCTTGTTTTCTCCGTGTTTCCAAGGGAGTCGCTCTA
>CAYMMQ010000055.1:12278-14848 GCA_964391585.1 uncultured Ectothiorhodospiraceae bacterium | reverse complement strand
AAGAAAAACAATTATTAAAACCTCAACAAGTTGTTTTTATCGGTTATATTTGGCCTGAACCAAGCTCATCTGCCGCAGGTTATCGAACGCTTGCCCTAATTCAAGCGCTTTTGAATCAAGGCTGTCAGCTTAGTTTTGCATGTGCTGCTGAGAAAAATGAATACAGTGAAGATTTAACAGCCTTAGGAGTATCTTCATATCAAATCAGCTTAAATGATAGCTCCTTTGAGTTTTTTATTAGCAAACTTAGTCCAGAAATAGTGATTTATGATCGCTTTATTAGCGAAGAGCAATACGGCTGGCGCGTGGATAAAGTCTGTCCTCAAGCTTTAAAAATTCTCGATACCTGTGATTTACACTTTTTACGTCGTGCCAGAGAACGAAGTTTAAAAAAGGATGATGAAAAAAGAATATGCCAAAATGAAGAGTTAGATTTTAACCATGAAGATAGTTGGCGAGAAATTGCAGCTATTTACCGTTGTGACTTATCACTGATTATTTCTTCTTATGAATATCAACTACTGATTGAGCACTTTAAAGTGAATGCTGATTTGTTAGTATTGCTGCCATTTATGTTAAAGCGAAATAAGCAAATAAATTCACCATCCTTCCAGCAAAGACAACACTTCATCATGTTAGGAAATTTTTTGCATAAACCCAATTGGGATGCCTTATTATGGTGTCATAAAACCATTTGGCCAAAAATATGCCAACAATTACCCAATGCACAACTTCATGTTTATGGTGCTTATACTTCAGATAAAGTAAGACAACTTCATCAACTCAAAAATGGTCTAATTATTAAAGGTCGAGCAAATAGTTTGGCTGAGTTGTTACCGCAGTACCGCGTCAATCTTGCCCCCCTACGATTTGGCGCTGGCATTAAAGGAAAAATTGCCGATGGTTTTTTACAGGGACTACCCTGCGTTACTACACAAATTGGGGCTGAAGGAATGGCGGATAATTTAAAATGGGGTGGCAAAATTGCCGATAGTAGCGAGGTATTTAGTCAAGCAGCTATTAACTTATATACCGATGAAGCAACATGGGTAGAAGCACAGCAGCAAGGATATCACTGTATTGATGAGCAGCACAATCAAGAAAAAGGTGAAAAACATTTTATCGCTAACATCTTAATGCGCCAAAAACTATTAAAGCAACACCGAAATAATAATTTTATGGGTAATATGTTAAAATACCACCTGTACCAAAGAACCAAATACTTATCACGCTGGATTGAAGAAAAGAATAAAAACAATGGATAAACACCTTGCGCTTATTGTTGATGATGAAGAAGATATTTGTGAATTACTAGAGCTGACATTAAATCGAATGGATATCAATACCTATTCGGCGTTAACCCTTGATTCAGCTTATCAATTACTTAAACAACATAACTTTTCCATCTGTCTTACCGATATGCGCCTACCTGATGGTGATGGAATTGAATTAGTCAAACATATCAAAAAAAATTATCCTCATATCCCAACGGCAATGATCAGTGCCCACGGCAATATGGATACGGCAATTACAGCACTTAAATCCGGTGCCTTTGACTTTGTCTCCAAACCAGTTGTATTAGCTGAACTGAGAAATTTAGTTAATTCCGCCATTGCTTTAGCCGATCATGAACAACAAGACTTACACCTTACGCCTCAACAAACAACAGCTTCTGTTTTACAGGTAGCAACTTCTGCTGTCGAGAAGTTGCTTGGAAATTCTGCCCACATCAAACATGTGAGACAATTAATTGTCAAACTTTCCAAAAGTCAGGCTCCGGTGCATATTACAGGAGAGTCGGGAACGGGAAAAGAGCTTGCTGCACAGCTTATCCATCAACTGAGTCATCGAAAAAATGCCCCTTTTATTCCTGTTAACTGCGGAGCAATTCCTACAGAATTAATGGAAAGTGAATTTTTTGGTCATAAAAAAGGCAGCTTTAGCGGTGCTATTAAGGATAAAATGGGACTTTTTTTAGCGGCAAATGGTGGAACTTTATTTTTAGATGAAATTGCCGATCTACCTTTGAATATGCAAGTTAAATTATTACGTGCCATTCAAGAAAAGTGCATTCGAGCCATTGGTGATGAACAAGAGAAAAAAATTGATGTGCGCATTATTAGTGCTACCCATAAAGATTTAAAAACATTGGTAGAAAAGGAATTATTTCGACAAGATTTATACTATCGTATCAATGTCATCGAATTGGCAATGCCAAGTTTAAAACAAAGTCCTGAAGATGTTTTATTATTATCCCAGTATTATTTAGAAAAACTGAGTACAGGGAAAACCGCATTAACATTGACTAATAAGGCACAACAGGCCTTGTTAAACTATCCCTTTCCCGGTAATGTCAGGGAGTTAGAAAATATATTAGAACGAGCCATTACCCTTTGTGAAAACAATATAATTGATGAAAAAGATCTGAAACTGATTGAGCTTGATAATACCCTAGCTTCTTCCCTTATCAACCAGAATAAGTCCTCTTTAGCACAAGATAGCGAGGAGCAGATTTTACCCAATCGAAACCAGTTAGTCTCAACCTTGGACGCAACAAAGTGGAACCGAAA
>CAYMMQ010000055.1:0-12178 GCA_964391585.1 uncultured Ectothiorhodospiraceae bacterium | reverse complement strand
AAACCATGTGCCATTGCGATAATCGTTTTAACCAAAACCATATCATCTTTATCGTTGGGGATATCCATAATAAACCCGCGGTCAATTTTTACCGTATTAACAGGACAACGCTTTAAATAACTTAATGATGAATAACCTGTTCCAAAATCATCTACAGATAATTTTACCCCTAAATCTCGAAAAGCTTGTAATTGGCTATTGACCTTAGAGGAGTCATCCAATAATAAGCGTTCCGTTATTTCAATTTCTATATCATTAGGATCAAGATCATGCTTGTCTACCGCAGTTCTAACCAAATTAAGCCAGTCTTCATTGGTAAATTGCAAAGTCGATGCATTAATAGCTAGGGTTAAAACAATACCCAGTTTTTTTTGTAATTCACTGATGTGTTGTACTGATTTTTCAAAAACCGTATTACCTAAATCATAAATTAAAGCAGAAGATTCAGCAATAGGAATAAAAACATCAGGAGATACAAAACCCAATTCATCATCACGCCAACGAACTAAAGCTTCAACGCCAACCGTTACCCCTGATAATGTCCTAACAATCGGTTGGAAATCAACGGTAATTTTATCTGCAATCATTGCTTTTTTGAGTGCTTTGCCAATCGTGATCCGTTCATTGACTTCTTTATCCATTTTTTTAGAAAAGAAATAAAATTTATTTTTCCCCGACTCTTTTGCCTTATACATCGCCATGTCTGCATAATCCAGTAATTCATCAGCAGTGGCATTTGCCTTTGGATATTGCGAAATACCAATACTCGCACTTAAGGAAATACTTTCCTCATTAGCAATGAATACTGGCTCACATGCTACGGTTAAAATTTTTTCAACCACATTAAGGTGATCACATTTTTTGTCGAAGTTGTTAATAATAATAATAAATTCATCACCACCAAATCGAGCAACAACATCTGTTTTTCTAACAACGTGAAGAAAGCGCTGGGCAATTGTTTTTAACACCATATCGCCAGAATTATGACCATAATTATCATTAACGAACTTAAAACCATCGAGATCAATGAATAAAATAGAAATTTCACCACCATTTCTATCAACATTTGATATGGATTTTTTTAATTCTTCAAATACGGTACGTCGATTAGGAAGGCCGGTAAGCACATCATGGTTGGCTAAAAAAATATTTTTTTCTTCCAAAGCAATTCTTTGACTAATTTCTTGCTCTAAACCATGACGCAAACGCCATAATTCAACAAATTGTCGTGCTTTTTCCTTTAATATCTCGGGTTGAACAGGTTTGGTAATATAGTCGATGGCCCCAACTTCATAACCTTTTAAAATATTTTCATTACTACAATGAACAGCTGTGATAAAAATAACCGGAATATTCTGGGTACTTTTATTTTTTTGCAACAATCTAGCGACTTCAAAACCATCCATAACAGGCATTTGAATATCTAATAAAATCAGGGCTAAATCACTGGTTTTTTTTGCATTAATAAAGCATTCCACACCATTTCCAGCCTCAATAATATTAATATCGATCGCAATGTTTTCTATTATTTTATGCAAAACTTTACGATTGATAGCAATATCATCCACAATCATAATCGTGGGGGAATTCTGTTTAATATCTTGTTGCATTATCAAATCAATTAAAATTTAGTATGAATTAAGCTAACATCTCTTACCGCACCTTTAGAAGCAGAAGTTGCCATTGAGGCATATGCTTTCAATGCGCTTGAAACGACTCTTGTCCTATTTTCATCAGGGATCCAGGGATGCTTTTTATCCAGCATGTGTTGGCGTCTTAGCTCTAAGGTTTGTGCATCTATTTTTAAATTAATACTTCTTTGAGGAATATTAATATCAATAATATCGTTTTCTTCAATCAATGCAATTGCACCACCTTCGGCAGCTTCAGGTGAAACATGACCAATCGATAAACCCGATGTGCCACCAGAAAAGCGCCCATCTGTCAGCAAGGCACATTGCTTACCCAAACCTTTAGATTTTAAATAACTGGTTGGATATAACATTTCTTGCATACCCGGCCCACCACGCGGGCCTTCATAACGAATAACCACAATATCACCGGCTACAATTTGATCAGCTAAAATGGCTGCAACGGCACTATCTTGGCTTTCAAATATTCTTGCTCTACCTGAAAAAACCAATATTGACTCATCCACACCTGCGGTTTTAACCACACAACCATCTAAAGCAATATTACCCGATAAAACAGCTAAACCACCATCTTGACTATAAGCAAATTCCTTAGCACGGATGCAGCCATTTTGACGATCTGTATCTAAAGACCAACGTTTATCTTGACTAAAGGCTTCCTGAGTTGGTATACCACCAGGGGCTGCCTGATAAAAAGTCTGTACTTTTATATCATCTGTCTGAGTAATATCATAAGTTTCAACCGCCTGAGCCATCGAAGGGCTATGAACGGTAGCAACATTAGCATTTAATAAATTAGCACGATACAACTCGCCTAGTATTGACATTACACCACCCGCTCGGTGCACATCTTCCATATGATAAGTTTGAATACTTGGGGCAACTTTACATAAGTGCGGGATCTTTCGTGATAAACGATCAATATCATTCATGGTAAAATTCACTTCAGCCTCTTGAGCTGCTGCTAATAAATGCAAAATCGTATTAGTAGAGCCACCCATAGCGATATCTAACATCATCGCATTTTCAAAAGCTTCAAAATTTGCAATATTTCTTGGAAGAACTGATTTATCGTCTTCCTCATAATAACGTTTGGTCAAACTAACAATCGTACGTGCCGCTTGTAAAAATAAATTTTTTCTATCAGCATGGGTTGCTAGTAAAGAACCATTGCCTGGTAACGATAAACCTAAGGCTTCAGTTAAACAGTTCATTGAATTAGCGGTAAACATACCCGAACAAGAACCACAGGTAGGACAGGCTGATCGTTCCATAATATCGGTATCTTCTTGACTAACCTTATCGTCTACAGCTGAAACCATGGCATCGACTAAATCCAGATGAATAACTTTTCCTTTGATGACAGCTTTACCCGACTCCATAGGACCACCTGATATAAAAATCGTGGGGATATTTAAACGAAGTGCAGCATTGAGCATTCCGGGGGTTATTTTGTCACAGTTTGAAATACAGATCAGCGCATCCGCACAATGGGCATTACACATGTATTCAACTGAATCAGCGATAATTTCTCGTGATGGTAAGCTATAGAGCATGCCATCATGTCCCATTGCAATGCCATCATCAATAGCAATGGTATTAAATTCTTTAGCGACTCCGCCAGCTTTTTCGATTTCTCTGGCAACTAATTGTCCCATATCTTTTAGATGAACGTGACCGGGTACAAACTGAGTAAATGAATTAGCTACCGCAATGATAGGTTTTTTAAAGTCATCTTCTTTCATTCCTGTAGCACGCCATAAGGCACGAGCTCCAGCCATATTTCGGCCAGCAGTAGAAGTCTTTGAACGATATTCGGGCATGATTTATTCTCTAATGATTAATAAACTCTCAATAATACATATTTATACGTACTTATTCGCACTTTAGTACAAAAAAACATGTATTAAAACTTAAAAAATTATAAATTGTTTGAAGTATATCATTAGTTGGATGATGGTACTATAACTTCTCTTTGCCCATTTGATTGTACATTAGTGACTAAGCCAGCAGCTTCCATATCTTCAACCATCCTAGCCGCACGATTGTAACCAACTTTTAAACGTCGTTGAATGCCTGAAACTGAAGCTTTACGCGTTTCTATAACAATAGCAACGGCTTGATCATACAAGGGATCCATTTCAGAACCTTGCTCTTCAAATGCCCCACCACTGCCATCACTGCTTGCTCCTGTTAAAATATCCTCAATATACTCGGCATGCCCTTTCGATTTCAAATCATCAACCACGGCATGTACTTCTTCATCAGAAACAAAAGCACCATGAACACGGTGAGGCATAGCTGTTCCAGGTGGTAAAAATAACATATCACCATTTCCTAGCAAGGCTTCTGCACCCATTTGATCTAAAATAGTTCGAGAGTCAATTTTTGATGAAACCTGAAAAGCAATTCTAGTGGGAATATTCGCTTTGATTAAGCCAGTAATGACATTCACTGAAGGTCTTTGAGTAGCAATAATTAAATGCATTCCTGCTGCTCTAGCTTTTTGTGCTAAACGTGCGATCAATTCTTCTACTTTTTTCCCCACCACCATCATCATGTCGGCAAATTCATCAATAACGATCACTATATATGGCAAGGTTTCTAGTTCATCAGGACGCAAACTCGCTTGCATAGGGTTAGGTTCAAATAAGGGATCTAATATCGGCTCCCCTGCCTCGATTGCACTTTTAATCTTAGCGTTATAACCCACAATATTTCTTACACCCAATGCAGATAATAATTTATAACGACGCTCCATTTCAGCCACACACCACCGAAGTGCATTTGCCGCTTCCATCATATCGGTTACTACGGGACATAATAAATGTGGGATCCCCTCATAAATGGAAAGCTCTAACATTTTTGGATCAATCATAATTAATCGTAAATCATTGGCATCAGCATGAAATAACATGCTTAAAATCATCGAGTTTACCCCAACCGATTTACCTGAACCTGTAGTCCCAGCAACCAATAAGTGTGGCATTTTTGCTAAATCGGCAACAACCGGTTTACCGCTAATATCATGGCCTAAGCCCAAAGGCAAAATAAACTTACTTTCAGTATAGTGTTTAGAATTTAACACATCATAAAAGGAAACCATTTCACGATGCTTGTTCGGAATCTCAATACCAACGGTTGACTTACCCGCTATAACCTCTACAACACGGATACTAATGACCAAAAAAGAACGTGCCAAATCTTTGGATAAACTGGTTAATTGGCTAACTTTTATGCCAGGAGCAAGCTCTAGTTCAAAACGCGTAATCACTGGCCCTTGTTGCACAGCAACCACTGCTACCGACATATTATAATTTGCTAAAGTTTCTTCAATACGGCGAGAAATAATTTCTAATTCTTCTTTTGATATTTGTTGTGTTGAAGCTTGAGGGCTATCTAACAAGGACAGGCTGGGTAGAGCGTCAATGGCATCATGAGAAAATAGTAGCGTTTGCTTTTCATCTAAAGCTCGTTTTGAAACTGTTTCAGCAGGAGCTTTTGTTTGTACATCAATTTTTTTCTTAACGGCATTATTCGCTTGTTGCCCTTGGCTTGCTGAAGTTTTAGCTGTAGTTGCTGATGTCGTTGTAGCAACTGGTTTGGTTGCTGTTTTAAAAATAGGCTCGTGTTTCTGCTCGATTAAATCTTCATCAAAGTCTTGTTCAAACGACATATTTGTTTCGCTAAGCACATTAAAAGTTGGATCAACTTTTTCTACATCCACCGATTCAAGTGAGTCACTCTCTATGCTTTGCGCAGCATTATTGTTTTTTAATAAAAAATGGGGAATCACTTTGTCTATAAAAGCATTCCATTTTTTTTGTTCTTTTTCTGCACAAGTACTCTCATCATCTAATTCAACTTGAGCAGAAATTATTTCTTCTTGTTGCAAACGTTGTTCTAGCTCAGAGTTTGGTGATTGATTATTACTGTTAATTTTACGTTCTAAAGCAACATAATTTGACTCCGTCAAGCCAGAAATTTCTTTTTCTTGCTTAGTTTCGAGCAGTGATTCAGTCGCTTTAGTTGTTTTAGTAGCTTGTTCAGTATTTGCAACATTATTTTTGTTTTCTTTAATAGCGTCTTGAACTTCAACGCATTGACTTAGCTTTTCAGCAGTGGCTTGTTTTCGATGAAATAAAGCTTGAATTTGGCTATAAATATAATTAGAACAAAAATTAATCGTTGCTAAAATATGTTTTCCGGTTACGTCCATTAACCATAACCAAGATAAATTAGTAAATAAGGTGACTCCTACCAAAAATAGGGTAATCAAGACTAAAGTACTACCTATAAAACTAAAACCACTTTGTAAATAGGTTGAAAAAACTTCCCCAATAATTCCACCTCCTCCAATTTCTGAAGGTAATCTAACATCATGATGACTAAAGTGCATGGTGCTAATGGCACAAGTTGCAAGCATGGTTAAAATAAATCCAAATGCTTTTAAAGCATAAAACCAATGACTATGCAGTGTTTGCTGGTTAAGTTTAAGATAAACCAACCAACCAATAGTGGCAATAAGCACAGGAAGCAAATAAGCCATATAACCAAACAAATAAAAGCTAATATCAGCAAAATGTGCACCAAAATATCCACCCATATTTACAATGTTTGCTTCTATACCTGAAATACTGTATGACCAAGCTGGATCAGTTGGCGAATAAGAAAACAAGGACAGAATCAAGAACACACTGATGGCGATAAAAGCAACTAAAGTGCTTTCTTTAACGCCTCTTAACAACATGTTAGGCGCTGTTCTATTGGAATTTTTTCGATATATCATGCGAATCCACTCTGTTTTGTATTTGTTTTGTTCTTTAAATCGTACTCAATCAGATTAAAGCTTATAGTATTTAGTTTAAGATTGCAATATAACTAACTAATAAATAAGTGTTTTATTAAAACCTTGTTATTAGTGTTTTTTAATCAACAACTTAAATAAAAACCTTACTTGTTAGGCTGTTTTTATTACGATACTGCATAAATTCCTCACTTACTTTAAGCATTTGTTAATTCTGAATCGTTATATTCCTTGCTGTTAATTTACCAAAACACTGCGTGCTTTATGGCTGATTTTTTTGTTGGAATCATCACATTAGCTTGATAAAACATTGTTTGGGGTTATACTATGCTTTTGTGAACAATGAATAAAACTAACACATCAAGGATAAATAACTATGAGTGAAGCAAAACACTGCAAATTATTAATTATTGGTTCTGGTCCAGCAGGATATACCGCTGCAATTTATGGTGCTCGAGCCAATCTAAAACCCGTCATCATTACCGGTATGCAACAGGGTGGACAACTGATGACTACTACGGAAGTTGATAACTGGCCTGGTGATGCGGAAGGTTTAGAAGGTCCGGGTTTAATGCAACGAATGGAAGCTCATGCACTTCGTTTTGATACGGAAATTGTTTTTGATCAAATCAACGAAGTCGACTTTTCTGCCAAACCCTATAAATTAGTAGGTGATGCAGGCTCTTATACCTGTGATGCACTGGTTATTGCCACCGGTGCATCTGCAAGATACCTTGGTCTTGACTCTGAAGAAGCGTTTAAAGGTCGTGGGGTTTCAGGCTGTGCGACTTGTGATGGTTTCTTTTATAAAAACCAAAAAGTTGCGGTTATTGGTGGTGGTAATACAGCTGTTGAAGAAGCTCTTTATTTATCCAATATTGCTTCAGAAGTTACTATTGTTCATCGTCGTGATAAATTTGCCTGTGAAAAAATTCTTGCCGATAAACTCATAGAAAAATCTAAAACTGGCAATATAAAAATTGAATGGAACAAACAAGTTGATGAAGTTCTGGGTGATGCAACAGGTGTAACTGGATTACGCCTTAAAAGCACCAAGGATGATTCAACAAATGAGTTTGACGTCACAGGTGTCTTTATTGCTATTGGCCATAAACCCAATACCGATATTTTTGCCGGTCAACTTGAAATGGATAATGGCTATATAAAGACTAAAAAAGGACATGGTCAAAATGCAACTCAAACCAGTATAGAAGGTATCTTTGCTGCGGGTGATGTTGCAGATCACACTTATCGCCAAGCGATTACATCTGCTGGCACTGGCTGTATGGCCGCTTTAGATGCTGAAAAATACCTTGATGATTTAGCTAATTAGCCCTATTAAGAGAAGCAGGCTACTCCGAGTGTTTGCTTCTCTTATTTTTAGCTCCACTAAATTAGCAATCAGTTCAACAAAAACAACCCCCTTGAGTAAAACTATGTTTAAACCAAAACAATTATTTTTGAGCGCATTAACGTTAATTACTGTCAGTAGTGCACAACTTACTTATGCAGAAGGCTCTCAAACTACCGGACTATTTGAATTGTATAAAGCTGCATTAAGTTCTGATCCCTTATTACAGCAAGCTATATCAAACTTCAATTCAGTAAAAGAAATAGATCATCAAACCTTTGCAGCTTTTTTACCGACTATCTCAGCAAGTGCTAGTAAAAGTAAAAATCGTTCAACAAACCTTAATGGTAGTGATAGCTCATATGATCGTGATAGTTATGGTTTAAACTTACAACAAAGTATTTATAATCATAGTAATTATCTCAATCGAGATATGAGTAAAATGCAAATATCGGCTTCAAAGGCAACTTTGCAAGAGGCTAGCCAAAGCCTTCTTAGTCGTGTTACTACTGCTTATTTTGATGTATTATTAGCGGCTGATAAAGTGACTTTTGCTAAAGCAGAGTTAAAGGCAATTAGTCGACAACTAGAGCAAGCAAAACAACGCTATGACGTTGGTATTATCGCTATCACCGAGGTGTTAAACGCCCAAGCCGGCTATGATAGCACCATGGCAAGTGTTTTGCTGGCTGAAAACGAATTTGAAATTGCCTTAGAAAAATTAAAAGATGTAACCGGTATTTATGTGAATAACTTGTCTCAAGTTGCTGATAATATTCCTTTATTAAGACCTCAACCCGATAATATACAGCACTGGATTGATTTAACCCTAGAAAATAATCCTGCTTATCAGGCAATGAGTTTTAAAGAGCAGGTGGCTCAAAAAAATGTCAAACTTCAATCTGCTGGACATTACCCTAATTTAGCATTAACAGCAAGCTATCAACACTCTAGCACATCAGGACCTAGCTCAAGTGCATTAGGGGTTAGCCCTGCCAGAAAAGGCAGTGACACTAGCCTAGCATTGCAGCTTCAAGTACCGCTTTATCAAGGAGGTTTAGTCTCATCTAAAACGAGACAAGCTCAGTTTGATTTAGACGCTTTACAACAGCAAAAAGAAGGTTTAAGACGTAACTCGGAAAGCCAAACTAAAACAAGCTATCTCAGTCTTATTTCGAGTATTAGTCAGGTCAAGGCACTTAAGCAAGCGGTAATTTCCAATGAAAGTGCTTTAGAGGCGATGCAAGCAGGTTTTGAAGTCGGTACCAGAACCATTGTTGATGTTTTAAATGTGCAACGTGACTTGTTTGCTGCTAAAAAAAATCACTCTGCTGCACGTTACAACTATATTAAAGCAATGATAGCATTAAAGCAATCTGCTGGCGTTTTATCTGAGAAAGATATTGCACAAGTAGAATCTTGGTTAAAGAAAAAATAATTCAACAAACACTCATTATTTCCTGCTTATGACCGATAACCTACTTTGTAGTTATTATGAATATGACGGGAAATGAATAGAAAAATTAAATCCTCACTTGATGTAAATATATTATCTGCAGCTGATCTTGATCGATACGTTGCAGATGTTTTAGGTATTGATATTATTTATGATGGTGACAAACACCTAGTTACCTATGTCGCACATCAAAAGCTGCCTCCTCGCCAGTGGGCTCCTAGCAAGTTTTGGTCACAAGCCGGACCATTAATCGAACAAATGAAAATTGATCTTAATTGGGAGTGGGAAGAAGAAAATAAATGGACAGCATCTATTGAGCCGCATATTAATACTCGTGGTAAAAATGTGCTTGAAGCGGCTATGCGAGCGGTGGTGGCAACAAAATATGGCTCATAACTAAACACAGCCTAGGTAACTAAACAGCCTACTCACTAGAGAAAAAGATTTCCCCATATTCAGCTTGTGCAGATAGTTTTGAGTTATCAGTGTCCGTCATAATAGCCACAACATTTATTTCAACGATGACTTCATCAAAAGCTCGTTTAAAATCTGCTAAAACATTTCGCTTTTCGTGATACCAGTGTGATACTAAACTTTCATTTCCCCTAACAGCAAACATCTTTGCCTGAGAGGTAAAGGCATTATTCCAGATAGTATCTGACCGTTTTTTGCTTGACCAGACATAATTGATAGCCTGTGTTTTCCAGAAAAAAAAGCTGTTTTTTTTGACCAAATAGATCCTTGCGGCATAATCATCTCCAGTTTTAGCTTGCTCATTTAAGCCATTTAATGAATTCATGACACGCCAAGACCAGTTAATATAAGGCGTCTTATTCAAATCAATATTTACCGACTGGAACAGTCCTGAAGCTGATTTATGACTACTTGCCTCTAAAACATAAGTTGTGCCTGATTTAACAAACCTGTAAGCAGTTTTCTCCATGAAAACTTTTTCTTGCCAATTTTCTAAAGATTGCATAGCAAAGTTGGAAACAAAAACTTTATTCTCTGCCATAGCGAACTGAACTAAAATAACGGAAAGTATAATTATTCGGTAAATCATCACTTTATCTCAGATGAATTGAGCTGAGTTAACGCCTGATTTAATGCCAGAATAAAAGCCAATGCTCGTTTTTTATTCACCCCAAAGTCACTGATCCCCAAACGAGAAGCAGAACGAAAATGCAACTTCATAGTATCATCGTCCTTTCTTACTTCAAAATCATCAACAAATCTAAAAAAAGATGAGGTAAATTCTGCCACAAGATGATTTTCCTGTTCAGTAATAATTTCTCCACCCATATCAACAATAACTTGTTTGGCTTGGGAAACAATGGTGGCAGACTGTTGTTTAGAATAAGGAATAGGGGCTAGGTAGTGTGAATTTGAATCATCAAATTCACTACAAATACAGTTAGGTGTAATAGGACATTTTGCCAGTTTTGCTTTCACAATCGTTTCAACCTTGTTTTTATCGCTCGACAGAGGAGCCGCGTTTAAAAAAGGATGATAAAAAAATAACAAACTTAGTAGTAGAATTGAGAATTTATTAGCTACTCTCCCCATGGGAAATCTTTAACTTATGAACCACTGATCTTTTTGGCTTTTAACAACTCATACTGATAGCTATTAATAATTTCTATATTATGACTAATACTCTGAGCCGTTAAGCGATTAAATTCCTTATCATAAATATCAGCTTGTAAGGTTTTAGCTAATTTTTGAATCTTATCAATAAATTGGTTAAAGGCATCAACGTTATTCATTGGCAATGGTAACTGAATAAATACCGATAATCCAGGGGAAATAAAACTCTCCATTTCCTCAATGGGAAAAGTTCCTGGTTCAACCATACTGGCCAGACTAAATAAAATATGACCAGACTTATCATCGATTGGGCAATGAAAAATATCCATTAATCCATACTCTAAACCATTTTTTTCACAGGCATCAACAATATCATAGCCTGAAAAATGATAATTATCTCGTTGAATCACCATAGAAATAATTAATGGCTCCATATCTTCAGGTAAGTTTTCCGGAGCAAACTTAAGTGTGCTAACATCTCTTACTGTTCTTTCTTCTTCCTCTGATGTAGAAAAGCCGTGAGGCAAATCCATGTCAGCCGATTTTAAAGAGCGGAATTTATCGGAGTCGGCTCTGTTTTTAGAAAGTAAAACATCATCACCAGCTTCGTGAGAATGAGAAAAGTCATTTAAATTCTGATTTTTCCGATTCATAATAATAGACGAAACAGCAATAATCGCTACAACAATAAGACCAATGGTAATTAAAACATAGGTTAATTCATTCATAATAATAATTCATAGTTGCAAAGGTAAAAGGTTAATTTTTTGAGGTAGTTGCAAAATCAAGATTTTTGCTTCAGATCAAGGCAAAAATATCCTGAAAACGGAGTTTATATGAATAAATGAGTATTTTCAGCTTATTTTTAACGCAGAAATGATGTAAAAGAATAATTTTGCAAGTACCTCTTTTTAATTAATAGCCAAATTTTAATTAATAGCCAAAATAAATTTTAATGTGCTACTCTACTAAATCTATGGCTTCTTGTAAATCTACTTCAACAATTCTTTAAATTCATCTTTAATTAATCGGTAGCTGAATATAACAAGTAGTACCTTTATTTAAAGTACTTTTATAGCTAATTTCCCCATGATGTTTTTGAATAATACCGTAAGAAATTGAAAGGCCTAAACCAGTTCCATCCCCGGTTTTTTTGGTGGTAAAGAATGGATCAAACACATGCTCTAGCACATCTTCAGGAATACCTTCTCCATTATCTTCAATTTCAATATAAACCCTTTCTTTATCTGCTCTAGCACGTATGCTGTGGCATTAATCAATCAAAGCAACGGCTTTTTGTAAATCCACTTCAACAATTCTTGATA
>CAYMMQ010000054.1:12586-14904 GCA_964391585.1 uncultured Ectothiorhodospiraceae bacterium | reverse complement strand
ATTCATTAATTGATCATGAATTTGTTGATGCGTTTTAGCTTGATAATTATTTTCTAGTTCACTAATTTTTTCTTCATACTCAGCACGTAATTTATCTAATTCAGCTTGATGCTCTGCTGCTAAATTTTGCTGTACGGTTTTTTCGACATAGGCTGTAAAGGGGGTCACAATGCCCGCTAATTCTTGTAATGTTCGCCAACTTTGTTGTTGTTTAAAAATCATATTGGCCATTTCAATACTGACAGTAAACATTTGTTGCTGTTCATTTTTGATATAAGGAACTTTATTACTTTGCTCTGATGCCGTTAAATTTAACCAATCCGTTAACACGATATGCTTTAAGCTTGGTTTATCAATTTCATTAAAATGTGCTTGAAAACGCTGTTCCGTTATCGCCCAATCTGCCGGAGTGATCGCTTGTTGCTGATCATTTAACACCCAAGTATCTGTTAATTGCAAATTAGAGGCTAAATTCAAGCGTGAACCAAAAACACCTGCTGCACTAGGGTCATAGCTAAAAAGTGGCAACATACGGCTATTAGTGGCTAATTTGGCCTGATTTATGGTTTGTTCCGTAGCAAATCCATGATGTGCTGGACTTGGAGTATGAATACGAATTAATCCGGCTTGATTAGAGCTTAATAACTGCTCCATGGTTTTTTGCAGATGATTACTATTGGCAATCGATGTTTGAGCCACATAAGCATTGGTTTGTGACATTGCCATCATCACCACATTATTTTTTGCATCCACACGTTGTTGTAATTTTACATCCTGTAAACCATCTACAACCAAACCACTATCCAATTCGCTAAAGACAATCACTTTAAGTGGATAATCTAAATTTAACATCAAAGAAATTTGAGACAAAGCCTTTCCTGCTAAGATATCATCCCCACCAATCAGCAATAAGGGTGGACATAATTGCTTTTCTTCTGCAGTAAGATCGCTCCAGCTTAATTGTTTTAACTTATCAGTCGCTTTTGCATAACGCGGATCTAAGTCAGCTTTTGCTTGGCGTAACAAACTAATTGCGGCCAGAGTATCATTGACCTGCCCATGCAATAAACCCGCAGCCAGTTGCACACTTTCACCTGAGTTATCAATATGTACCGGCACATAAAATGGGTTATATGGAAAACTACCCGCCCAGCTGCTGATGCTTAAGGAACAAAGACATAGGCTGTAACGTGAACGCCCTAAGCCATTTTCACCTTGAGATAATTGCCAGTGTAAATGATTTAAGGCTAAGATATGCTGTACATGACTTCGAGCTTTTTTTACATCAATGCCTGATTTTTCAATAGTTTGCGGATAGTCTTTAAATAATTCATTAATCTCAACCTGACGTGTTGTTAATGATGATAACTGTGAGGATAAAATATTCAGATCATCTGTTGGCAAGGCATTTGATAAAATTTGATTAATTTCTTGCTTAAGATCATTTTTAAGTTGTTCAAGTTGACGAATAAACCCAACAAACAAGGGTTGTTGGTGGTATTCAACCACACTTAATAATAAACGCATGGCAATTTTTTCACCCGAGCCAGGCTCAGCAAAATCACCACCTGAAAGTGCAAAAGCATTATAACGAGATAACATTAACGCCGCACCAGCATTAATCGTTTGCTCGTTTAATACTCGCTCAATCGTACTAGAAGCAGTATCTGGGGTTGCTTGCCAGATATCCCATGCATTATCACCACTTGTTGTTACTAACCCAGATTCGCTTGTTATTCCAGCTTCGCTTGTTGTTAATGCAGGCACTAAATCTGAATCTGAATCTTTAGAATTTGAAGCCTGTGACTGGCAAAGTTGCACACAAATACCACAAGACTTACAACTACTTGAATTAATCACTAAAGAAAATAATTCACCTTTACCATTTTCTTTTGCTTCTTGAGCATAAAAAAAGTTTTCACTCGCAACCACAGGCAAATCATCAATTGCTTGACTGGCCTTTGTTATATCTTTGGATAATTGTTGTAAACGCTCTTCATCAAAGGATGCATTTTCTTTGACAGCTAAAAAGCTTTGTTGTAACAACTCCCCTGCTTTGCTAGGCGATAAACTACGATCTGTTTGTTGTCGATAATCCTTAGCGATTCGTGCAGCAAGTTGAGAAACAATTTGCCGCAAAGAGTCAGTCCCCGATAATTTAATCGCTGTTTCAATTAAGCTTTTCGGCGTTAATAACACGCTAGCAATGGCACTATCAGGACAATTCTCCCAGCACAAACCACAAGCGGTACAAGCATGGGGATCAAATTGAGGAACCTGTCCACAACCTTTTTGTGAAAAACCATCTTGCGAAAAAC
>CAYMMQ010000054.1:0-12486 GCA_964391585.1 uncultured Ectothiorhodospiraceae bacterium | reverse complement strand
GAAAAACCATCTTGCGAAAAACAATGTTGCCCCATATCATTAAAGCTTGCCGTTAACGGCGGGATTGCTGCGATAGATAAGTAAGGATCGGCTAATAACTGACTACTATCATGCTGGCAAGCATCATCATAAAACCTTGAAACACTATCATAAGTCGTTGAAGCATTGCCCATGTTTTCTAACATTTTAGCAAACACATGCTTTTGCTGTTCACTAATATTCTGGCTTATAACAGAACTCAGATCGAAAGAAGATAAAGTAGATAAGTTTTGTTTAAACACATCAATGAGTTGTGCTTGTTTTTTACTACTCAATTGCGTCAATAAAGATGATCTGGCCGAAATGATTTTTCGAGTTTTATGAAAAATATTTTGCTGTTGTAATAACAAAGCAGTTAAGCCTGCCAGTGATTTTTCCCATTGAATTTCGCTAATAGATAAACCACTCTTCAAGTCATTAGCAACTTCAAGCGCATAAAGCTGCAACTTCTTGCTATTAACTAATTTTATAACATCCGCAGATAACGATATTTCTGTTGTAGACTGAGAACTAAAAATTAAAAAACCGCTCTCATTTAAACGTTCACAAGCTGATAATAAAGATTTTTGATCCGCATCTAAAACAATAAAAAAATCAACCAAAGCAGAACGGGAAAAATCACAGGCCACTTTAGAACTACTGATGTAATCTATTTGTCTTTGTTGCCATGGATGCCAACAAACATCAACTGAACTGCGAATAAAACCATCTTTTAACAAATGTAAATAATGAGCTAACTCTGTTGTATAGGACTTTTTATCTAAAGAACTTACATAACTTAGCGCAATACTTAAATGTTCTTGTTGTGATAAATGTTTTTGATTTAAAGAAGAAAATAAAGGCAAAAATCGCTGTTTAGCATAAATACCTAAGTCATTGATTTGTGGATAATGACGTAACAAATTATCCAGCAAGCTTTGACGTTTAGGATGAAGATTTATTGAATCTTGTTGATTAAACTGTATACCTAAAAATTTTCCTGCAAATCTTTGCTTAGATTTGATTTTTTCGCATAGCTTTATCACATCGGCAAGATTAATCTCATCCCCTGATAACCCTGCTGAGATTGAAACAAGTTGCGATAAGATATCGGTTTTAGAAGTAGTTGCTATTGTCGTATCTTGCGTATGCAGATAAGCCGTTATAGCACTACGGATTTCAGTCATTAAAGGTAAGTTTTCAGTCAATGCTTGATTCACTTGATCAAGTACTACAATTTTTTTCATTGAGCAAGGATATTTGCTTAAAATTTCAACAAGTTGTGCTGCAAAAGAAGTACTCAAACTGCTTATACCAATCACGCCAATTTTAAAACCATAGCTTTTAGGCTGAAAGTGTAAAAAATCGGCCAAACTACAAAGTTTTTCAACGCAAGCACCTTGAGCAATAAAGATAATATCGGCTTTTTTAAGTTGATGACTTGAAACTGACTGATAATGTCTAGCGGTTAAAACGCCAAAATCGGCAAAACTATTGGCTACTAATGAAGTAAAATCCGCATCAAAATACACACTTCTTGCTGCATGACCTAAAGCCGCAGTATGTTTTGATAACATCGCACCTTGTAAGATCGGTTTGTCCAAATCATGCCAACGATGTAATCTATAACGTTTATCACCAAAAATTTGTTTTTGTGCCACCGAAGGACAATTAATTTGATCCGAAACTTGCCCGACAAATTCTTTTACTAAGGCTAAAGATGGCAAACGCACTTCTTGAAGCGCCGTCGCAGTTTCTGCTCCATCCATGACCACTAAAACAGGCATCATAGCCATTTCAGCGATATATCTTGCCATCAAGGTAAAATCAACAGCTTCTTGTACATTACCTGCAAATAACACGGGCAAACCGGCAGTTATTGCTTGAAACACACTATCATGTCCACTACCATCACTACTTCCTTGCAAAGTTGATAAGTGATTATCTAAATGCAAAACCAAAGCTAAGCGTCGCCCAATGGCTTGTTGAATTAAGTCCTGACAAGTGGAAAATTGAGCGGCATTAAAAAAAACCGTACTTCTATGTCCCGACTGAGTGACACCTATTACTGAAGCTAAAGCACCTCGGGCGGAGTCAGCATATTGAATCGATAACTTTTCATCAAAAAAATTTGTACTGACACGTTGCTGTTCGGATAACCAAGCTAAAGCACCCGCATGATGAATATAATCATCTGCCAATACCGCAACTTCACTAATACAGGCTTCAGTAATTGCTACCGCACTATTGCCATCTAATACGGTTTTAACCCCATCAGCCAGCTGTCCTGCTAGTTTAGGAGTACCAAATAGTTGACGATAAAGTAAAATAGCTGTTTCAGTAAAATTTATCATAGGTTTAATTTAACAAAACTAATTTTGCCACTGAGAATAGCGACTTTTTTCAATATCATGCTCTAAGAATTGTTTCCCATCTAACCATTGAATCGCATTAGTTGGACAACGCTCGGTTGGTTTCTTAGTTATCTCTATGCCCTTAGTATAATCAATCAAGGGAAGTTCATTTTTCATTTGCATTAATCCGCTAGGCGCATCGGCAACACATTTAGCGCAGCCATCACATCCCACACTACACAAAGCTGTCACCGCATCCCCTTCTAAAGGAATATTGCATTGCACATACAAGTTTTGCTTTAATGGTTTTAGTTCAAATAAATCTTTGGGACATATATCCACACAATCAGAACAAGCCGTACATTTATCGACATCCACCACCGGCAAGCCATTTTTGTTCATATGGATAACATCAAAGGTACAAGCAACTTCACAATCCCCTAAACCTAAACAACCCCAAGAACAACCTTTGCCACCACCAGAAATTACCGCAGCTGCACGACAACTTTCAAAACCTTGATATTCTGCAATCTGAAAAGCTTGTGCCTTACCACCTGCACAACGTAACCTGGCAACGATTTTTTCTTGTTCACCAGCATCAACACCCAAAAATTCTGAAATATTATCAACTTCATCTTCACTTGCAACCGTACAACCACTGGGTTTAACCTCTCCAGCTACAAGTTTAATAGCAAAAGGCAGACAACCGGGTTCGCCACAAGCACCACAATTAGTGCCAGGTAATAACTCTTCGGTGCCTACAACGCGAGGATCTTCATCAACTTTTAGATAATGATAAGCAACCGCAAGAATAATTCCAAACAATAGACCTAAACTGGTCATAATTACTGGGGCAGTAAGAAATTCCAACAGCTGTATCCTTTAATTAAAACCGCTTGCTCGCTCAATCAAAGCATCAAGTCCTGCTTCAGAATTATCCCAGGGTAAACCAGGATGAATACATTTTGAAGGACAAACTTCTGCCGCTTCAACCATTTGAGCATAGGTTCCTGAACTAAGATCTGCAACAATAGCTTGATTGGTATCGTTATAAACAAACATCAAAGGATTAATATCTAAACAATCATTGCAAGTAGTACACAAGGGGCTATCAATCCAAGGATCAGCTACCACTACCTCGTCTACTTCAGGTTCTACTTCCTTTTCTTCTGCAACTTCTTTACTCTCACCCACTTCATTATCAGGCTTTAGCTGATTAGCGGTTGGCATGGCAACTGGTCTAAAACCACTACCGCCACCACTCAGATCAAGTCCTAATAACATATCCGTTAAGCGACTCATCACATCAGAGGCTGTTTCTATTTTTACCCGTGAAAGCTCCTCTTCAAATTCTGCTTTGGCAGCAGCAATTTGTTCGGCAATTTTTTCATCAGCTTGTTGCTGAATACGTTTTTCGGCTTCTTCAACATACTGACTTCTAACTCCGGCCATTTCTTGCAAAGAACGCCAAAAGTTAAGTCTATCTTTACAAGCATGAACTAGAGCTCTTGAAACCACTAACATTCTAAGCACATTATGTTTATCAACCGCTAAAACATAAGGTACATAATTATCAATATCTGCTTTATTGGCAGGATCGCTGGCCAAATCGAGATAGTTTGCAATCGGTAATAAGTACTGAGACTCACAACTTGCCGGCACAATACCGAAATGATGGTGTAATCTAGGAATTAACAGGGCATAGTCAGCAAAGGTAAATGCTAAGTCAATCTCTTTTTTATCTCCTCCATCGTCAATAAAGGAAAATAATTGCAAAGGCCAGTCTTTTTCAGCTTGAGGGTTGCCATCAAAATGCATTCTTTGGGCAGCACTATCACCATCTATCGGATTAACGAGGAAAAAAGGATGTGCTCGACTTTCTAAAGCTGCACCCGATACTAACCAGGCATTTAAGCCCATGTCATCACCAATTTCCCGCAGGCCGACATTGATTAAATGTAAACTGGTACGTGTGGCCTTTAGTGCAGTGGCAAATTGTTGCAACAAATGCTGATGTCTGGCGGCAGAAGATTGTGTCACTACCGCTTGTCGGTGACTAATGCCGAAAAAACCTAATTCGGTACGATAATTTTGGAACGGATCTTCATCTTTTTTCGCCCCAGGGTTATTATGTGCCTGAACTCGGACAAAAACATGAATCGGCCTTCCTGAGTTTAACAAATGAGAAAACGACACCATACTTTCATCCGCCAAACTATTGGCAGATTCTAAGACAATCACCGAAGGAACTAGTACTAATTCGTGCTGAGAAAACACTTCCCAATTAAAGCTTTTAAACCATGGATCATGTATATTCTCATCATAAACATTTTCAATTTCTAGTTTGGCAATTCGCGCAGCAGCAAATACTCTAGCTAAATTTGCCGCTTCTTCATCAAAAACCTCAGTTGCTCTGAAACAAGGATCATTATGATATTGACTAACAAACCCCTTGGTTTTATCTAACCATTCACTATTGCCAAGCAAAGAACCATCTAATGAAGGACTAGAGTAGATAATATGAACAATCGTTTGTTGCTCTTTAAATTTTTTTAAAGTCGCTAATGCTTCCTCAATACGCTTGCGCCTTTTTCTCGACATCAACACCGAACCATGTGAGTGCTTGATCACTTTAGACAAAGATTCGGTATTAAAAAACTGATTAGAAGCAATATTAGATTTTAATGACTGCGCTGATTTTGCCTGCTCCTGCTTAGCATCATCCACCTCAATTAACTCATCTAATTTTTTAATATAAAACTCTAGGTTTTGTTTAAAAAGATTAAGTTGAGGCATCAGCTGATTTTGGATCAAATACATCAATAGATGCAACGCTGGAAAACGTCCATAAGCTAAAATCAAAGCTTGCTCATCGACAGCATCAGTTAACTTGTTGATATCTTGCTCAAGTTTTTGTTGATTATCCCCTTTAAGTTTTAGATGTAACATCAAGGAATTACAAGATTTTTTCAATAAAGGATTTAATAGTTGAGGCCCTTCAAATTGCTGACAATGGCTTCTTAAGTCCCGTTCAATCCACGCTAGGTTATCTTTTAAAATACGAGCAACATCATCTGCTGGAGCAAAAGATTCAACCATTAGCTGTAAAAAATCAGCTAATCGTAAAGCAAGATCACTCACATTTAGTTCAAGACTATTTTGTATCTCATGAATTACCGGTTTAAGCACAAGCGGATAATCATAACGTAGGTGGGATACATCACGAAAATTAGCTAGAAACGCTGGTAAGAAGCTACTATCCCATGCTTCGAGTTGTTCATTTGCCGTTGGGTTTCCCAAGTGAAAATGACGTAATACGTGCATGATTTTTTGGCTATTGCCACTATCTTTAGTTGCAATTGGAAATGCAGGTAAGGCAGTTTTCATTTTAATAATTAAAGTTTTATGGGTAAGCGTATGGGTAAGCGTATGGATAAGCGAATTAAAGAGAAAATCTATCTAACGCAGCATTTAAAGCGGCAACTTTTTCATCATCAGTTTTGCCTAATCCTTGACTAGATAAATCTTCATAAACAATAGCATCTGGATCTTGAAATAATAAACCTAATGGAATATTTTCATCATCTTTAGCATATTTCATTGCTGCTAACCAATCTTTAGGATCATGCTCTTGCACATTGTTAAAGATACGTTTCACACTATCATCAATATTAATCCCATCTTGATGCTCTAACAAGGTAAAGCGGTCAGGATTATCCTGTAATGGTTTGCTAAATGATTCAGAGAAAACTGGGCAGCGTTGTAAAATTCGCACAAAACTGGTACCACGGTGTTGATGAGCCGCTTTAATCGTTGCATATAATAATGGTGGATTCCAATCTACTGTTTGTGCCACAAAAGACACATTAGAAATACCCAATGTCACCGTTAATGGATTTAATGGTGGTAATAAAGCGCCTTTAGGATGAGTATTGGTTGAAGTACCTTTAGGTGTAGTGGGTGAAGTTTGCTTTTTGGTCAAGCCATATATCGCATTATCAAACACTAATACCACCATATCCATATTCAAGTGTACCGAATGGATCCAAGGGCCTGCACCGATAGAGAAACAATCACCGTCTCCTGTTGCTACCCAAACATCTAAATCAGGACGGCGTGATTTTACTCCATTCGCTAATGGCAATGCTCGACCATGTAAACCATGTAAACCATAAGTTCCCATATAATGAGGCATACGACTAGAGCAGCCAATCCCAGAAACGGCAACGCTCTTTTCCGGTGGCATTTGCGCATCACGCAAGACCCGATGGACGGTGTTTAATATGGCAAAATCACCACAACCCGAACACCAACGCACCTCACCTCCAGCATAATCACCTAGAGTAAAATAGCGTTCAAAAACTTCTAACGACCAATCCGCTTTAAGACCAAACATAAAAAATCCCTTATTTTACCAACTTTAAACTCTCATTAAACCCGTTTAAGATTTAATCAACTCTAAACGTTTTTTCAATTCTGTAACTAACATACCTGGCTGCAACGGATGCCCATAAACCACAGACCAACAATCAATATCAATTGCAAATTGTGCTCGTAACACATTTGCAAGTTGTGCATAACGTCTATTTTCCTGGGTAATCAATGGTGCACCAACTTCATCACTATAATTAATTTCAATAGTCATGATTTTTTTATAATGACTAAAAATTTCTGTTAAACCGGGCTCTAATGGCGCAATAAATCTAAGGTGAAGAGAAGCAACACTTTCCCCTTCTGCTTGTAAAATATCAATGGCTTCTTCAATTGCTCCAATGGTTGAACCCCATGCAACGACTAATAAGTCAGCTTTTTCTTTACCATAAACCACAGGTGGTTTTAAGGTGCTTTGCAAGGCTGCCAATTTACGACTACGATGTTGAGATGAAATTTGATTAGTATCAGAGTCATAAGCTACTTTACTATGGTTAGTATGAGATAAACCGGTTAACACATACATACCATCAGGCTGCCCAGGTATAGGGCGTTGTGACAATCCTGTTTCATCACTCCAATCATAAGGAGGAATTGTTTTATCCCAGGGGGATTGATCAACTGGGGCAGAAAACCATTCTTCTTGAACTTCGGGACGTGCCCAAGCTTGTACACCAGTTGCTAGATTAGCATCCGTTAACATAATAACCGGTACTCTAAATTCTTCAGCGAGTTTTCTTGCCATAATGATAAATTCAAAGCATTCTGGAATAGTAGATGCTGCAATCACAATTTTCGGTGCATCACCGGGCATTCCATACAACGAAGACAATAAATCTGACTGTTCGACTTTGGTTGGCAAACCCGTTGAAGGACCACCTCGTTGTACATCAACGATCACCAAAGGAATTTCCCCCATCACGGCTAAACCAATCATTTCTGTTTTTAAAGCCATGCCTGGACCTGAAGTAATCGTACAGGCTGTTTTACCAGCATAAGATGCACCAATAGCAAAACCAATAGCAGCAATTTCATCTTCTGCCTGATGGACAAAGCCCCCCATACCATCAAAAACGTCCGCAATATAATGTGATGCTGAGGTTGCTGGAGTAATTGGATACATTGAAACTAATTCCATGCCTGATGCCATTACCCCTAACCCTAATGCGGTATTACCATTTGTTACCATGATTTTTTGCTTATCATCATCAAAAGCGCCTGGGTAGGGAGGTATATCATAAAAGTAATCCACATTATTTTTAGCAAACTCATAACCTGAATTAAATAGTTGATGATTAATCGCAACCACTTTGTCACCCTTGCGATAAAATGCATTGTGAATTTCTTGTAAACCCAAATCTACTTGGCGGTTATAGATCCGACAAAGCATGCCCAAGACAAACATATTTTTGCCTCTTCTAGCATTATCAACAATTTTAAGGCATTCTGTTTCAAAAGGGAGCTGATGCACAATTAAGCCATTTTTTTCAAATTCTGCAACCGCTTCTGCATACTCTTTACGAATTTTTTCTTGAGGATCATCTGCCCATTTATTTTCTAATAAAACCACTGTTCCTTTTTTATATGCACCATTGGCAATACGCGAATATAATACTTGTTCATTAAAAGCAACCACTAGGTCCGCTTCATTTCCCATATTGGTCATCACTTTAGAACCAAGCCGAATACGATTACCACTTCCTCCCGCGGGAGTTCTGGCTGGTGGTTGAATTTCTGCAGGAATAATCTCTACGGTCCATATACCATTACCCATTTTACCACCAATAATACCGAATGTTTGGCCACACTTTTGCGCCCCTTCTCCCGAATCACTGACAATTTCAACAATATGTTCTTCAATTTGTAACGGTTTTTTTTCTTCACTCATAGTTTATATCTCTATTTTTTGTAACTATTTTTTTAAACTTTGCTTATATTCAACACTAAAATGTTCTAAGGAACTATCCACAATTTTTAAAGCGCCATCTAACAAATGACAACGCCCACTACCAGGCAATATTTTACATAAATTAATTAAAGAGTGCAGATCATCATTTTTTGCTTGCCCAGTATCAATTTTATTGAGCAATTGTGAAATATAAAAGGTTCCAGTTTTACAAGAAGGACATTGCCCACAAGAAGAATGGGCATAAAAATTCACATATTCAGTCACTTGCTTAACAATGCCCGTCCCTTCAGAGACGACAATCATTGCCCCAGTACCTAAACTCGAACCGCGCTCCCGCACTGAGGCAAAATCTAAAGCCACATCTAAATCTTTAGGGGTTAAGATGGTACTGGATGCCCCGCCTGTAAAAACGGCTTTTAACTTTTTATCTAATAACATGCCACCACCATGCGTATAAATCAATTCATCCAGTGGTGTTCCCATTGGTAACTCATAAACACCTGGGGATAATACATCTCCACTTAGGCAATACAACTTATTTCCAGCACAGTCACCTCGACCGAGATCATGATACCACTTTACGCCATTTCGAAGTATATGGGGAACATTAGCCAATGTTTCAATGTTATTAATCAGAGTTGGACAATTAAATACCCCTGCAACCGCAGGGTATGGAGGTTTTCCACGAGGGAAAGGGAAATTTCCTTCTACTGTTTCAATCGCCGCAGTTTCTTCCCCTCCAATATACAATCCGGAGCTCACCATCACTTTTAAAGATAATGGACGGGTAATTTTCTCTTGAATCTGAGCAAAAACAGCATGATTTTCCCATTGTTCACAACAAATCTTCATTTGTTCAACAATTTTATGCTGATGCGGATTAATATAAAAGACAATCTTATTAATATTTGTCGCTATGGCAGCGATCAATGCGCCTTCAATCACTTGATGAGGAGATTCGCTTAAAATTAAGGCATCTTTGAATGTGCCGGGCTCATCTTCATTGCCATTACAAATTAAATATTTATCACTATCAACTTGCTGCTCCGCTAGAAACTGCCATTTTTTTGCAGCAGGAAAACCACTTCCCCCCAAACCTAATAAACCTGCATCAGCAATAGTATTAATAATTTCTGGCAAACTCGCCATTGCATTTGTTAAACCTTGACCACCTTGAGTTGCAAACCATTGCTCAAGCTGAAGTGTTTTAGTATCAGGATGTAATAAAGCTAAAGTCATTTTTCGCTATTCTCTTTAACGTGTCTTTGCTCGGAGCCTGTGTAATTTAAATTAACATCAAATTGAGCATAATCGGGGAATAACTGAGGCGATTTTTTTTGCATGGGTAAATCATATTTCACCAATTCACGGCGCAGATTATTTAAATGCTCAATGGTAATTTTATTATGTGCCCAATTACGTTTTTCTTTAACAGAATGAGCTCCTGCTTTACGACCAAAGCTAATTATTTCCAATAGCGCATTGCCCATTAATCGATTACGCCCATGAATACCACCACTGACCTCGCCAACACAATATAATCCATGAATATCCGTCTGGCCATTGTTATCAATTGCTACCCCACCATTTTGATAGTGCAAGGTAGGATAAACCAACAAAGGTGTGCTAGTGAGATCAATTTTACTATGAGCGCCCAATTGTAATAATTTAGGAAAGCGACTTTTAATAATACCCGGAAAGCGTTTTTCTAATCCAGGAGTATCTAACCAAACCCCCATAGCACCATTTCCTAAACTAACACCTCTCCCTTGTTGACACTCCCGCAAAATAGCTGCAGCAACCACGTCTCGAGCATTTAACTCATTCACAAATCGCTTACCTAAAGCATTGATCAAGTATGCTCCAGCAGATCGTACTCCTTCAGTAATTAAGGTGCCAGATAAGTGTTGTGGATAAGCTAAACCGGTCGGGTGATATTGAAACGAATCTACATCTTTTAATTGCGCCCCAATACGATAGGCTAATACCAAACCATCCCCCGTAGCACCAAAATGATTGGAAGTTGGAAATTGATTTAAATGTAAACGACCAATGCCTCCGGTAGCAATAATCACCGATCGTGCTTTTATTTGCACATACTGTTCATCTTTTAAAGAAGAAATCACCGCTCCGGCACAATGACCTAGTTCATTACTCAGTAATTCCACTGCAGGACAATAATCCCATACTTCAACCGAGCTATTTTTAATACTTTCTCGAAGCACCCGCATCATTTCCAGACCGGTATAATCACGAAAATAAACCACTCGATTCGCAGAAGTGCCACCCGCTTTACGCGTTAATAAATCACCAAACTGATTTAAATCAAACTGCATGCCTTGTTGAATTAACCAACGGATCACTTCTGGCCCATCTAAAACCAATTGTTTAATCAGCTCTTGTTCACCCTTTTTATGCCCCGCTTTATAGGTATCATCAAAATGTGACTGAGGAGAATCTCCTTTTTCCACAGATGCTTGCAAACCACCTTCAGCCATCACGGTATTGCTATCCCCCAAGCGTAACTTGGTCGCCAAAATCACTTTAGCTCCAGCTTGAGCAGCGGTTAAAGCAGCAGCACAACCAGCACCACCACCGCCAATGACTAAAACATCGGTTTCAATAATTCTTGCACCTGCCAAATCGGCAGCATCAATATGTGAATCAGATTGTAATAAACCAGCCAATTGTACATGACAAGCATCACCCCGATTAGGGCCCACTTGTAAGGTAGTAATACTATCTTGTAAATAATCAGGATGAAATTGCTGCAACAATTCCTTAACACTCAACTCAAGCTCTACCGCTGGAAATTCTTTTTTACCTAAATAGGTTTCTAGTGCTTGCTGATATGTCTGCATTTTGGGTGATGAAAGATTGTCTGTCATATTAAAGTGACCTATCTTCTGCAAAAGTCACATCCAGTTCACCACTGCGGATCGCTTCAAGTTGATTAATTAAATTTGATGGTCTGGTATGAAAATATCCAGTAACGCGTCTGGCAAACAAACCGAGATGATTGGGCTCGATAAATTCTGGACAGCCGGTATTGCATAAGTTGCACATCACACATTCAACAAATAATTCACCCGCTTCACGAAAACGCCCTTTATTAGCTAGTTCCACCCCTAATTCCACATCAATATCTTTGGGACAGGCTTGATTACAACCATGACAGTGGCGACACTTTTCTGCTTCAGGAAAAATTTGATGAAAATTCGTTTGCACATCCCAAGAGTTTTTGATTTCAGAAAGTTGATAAGAATGTTGCGATGAAGTCGTTGGGAAGTCAAGAAAAAAAACATCCATGCCTTCTTCCACTAATAATTGACAAGCTAGTCTCATTTTTAGTTCTGTATCATTGGCACGTTTCACCATCACCCGACAAGAACCACAAACACCATCAAGGCAGCCCACACTTTTAACACGAGGATAGTTTTCTTGCCATAATGCTTGGATCAGCGATAAGGACTTATGGGCTTTAATTGTTTTCGCATTAATGCTTAAAACGACCTGAGCATCATCTGCGACATTATTGTCAGAAAGATTGTTTTCGTTCTGTTGGGTCATGGTGTTTTTCATGGCTAAAAAAGAAAACAATATACATGAAAATCAACATTAAGTCATCAGTTGGGAATTTTTACAGCTAAGGCTTTTTTTGTTCATAACAGAAAATACAGACAGAAAGTTATCTTTGTGAAGGAAAAGCTGTGTTAGAAGAACATTACCCTTTGAAAGGAATATAACATGTTATCAATAAATAATATCGGTTCC
>CAYMMQ010000053.1:12361-14955 GCA_964391585.1 uncultured Ectothiorhodospiraceae bacterium | reverse complement strand
GAAATGCAAGTCGAAGAAAATATTGAAGTTGCTACTAAAGAAAGTTCTCCAACCCCAGTAGAGGATAGTCAGGCTGCAATAATTAATGATGCAACAGAAAATGAGCCGGAGTCATTGCAAAAAACTGAAAACTAATTCATGATGAAAAGCTTAAAAACTTAATGTCCCCTTTTAGTACATCATCTATTGTTGTGATGCCTGAAAATGGGTATATCACTATTCGGATCCGATAACCTTTATGAAAGACTGTAATGCTGAATTAAACCATACTTTATTACAGGGGTTAAAAAATTGTCAATCGACTATTTCCAAGCTTTCTAGTAGAATTTCTGTGCAAGGTAAGTTGAGCCGTATGGTGGGTTTAACTATGGAAGCTGTGGGTTGTGAAGCATCTATTGGTTCAAAATGTCTTATTGAAGGAATGGATAAAGAATTTTATGAAGCTGAGGTAGTGGGCTTTTCTGGTAAAATTCTTTATTTAATGCCTCTTCATCATGTTCAACATATCACGCCTGGCGCTCGCGTCATTCCCTTACATACATCTAGTCATATTCCTGTTGGTATGGGACTTTTAGGACGGATCCTTGACGGTTCTGGAAAAGCTTTAGATGGAAAGCGCTTGCCTGATTTTGAAGAAAGTGTTTCTCTTAATGGCGAGCAAATGAACCCCTTATTACGAGAGCCTATTGATAGCACACTTGATGTAGGGGTGAGGGCTATTAATGCCTTGATAACCATTGGAAGAGGCCAGAGAATGGGACTTTTTGCGGGTTCTGGTGTTGGTAAAAGTGTTCTATTAGGCATGATGACCAAATACAGTGATGCCGATGTTATTGTAGTGGGATTAATTGGTGAACGTGGTCGCGAAGTCAATGAGTTTATCTTTAATATTTTAGGCAAAAAAGGTATGTCTCGAGCCGTTGTGGTAGCAGTTCCTGCAGATCAATCTCCGGTGATGCGTCTTAGAGGCGCTCAACTTGCAACCAGTATTGCCGAGTATTTTAGAAGTAAGGGCTTACATGTTTTATTATTAATGGATTCTTTGACACGTTATGCTCAGGCGCAACGTGAAATTGCCTTAGCAATTGGTGAACCTCCAGCCACAAAAGGATATCCACCTTCCGTTTTTGCCAAGTTACCTGCATTAGTTGAGCGTGCGGGTAATAGTGTTGCTGGTGGTGGTTCTATTACCGCTTTTTATACGGTGTTAACAGAAGGTGATGATCAGCAAGATCCTATCGCTGATGCAGCACGAGCTATATTAGATGGTCATGTCGTATTATCTCGAAATCTTGCGGAAATGGGGCATTATCCCGCTATTGATATTGAAGCATCTATAAGTCGGGTAATGAATGAGATTACTGATCAGGAACATCAATATTATGCCTTACGCTTTAAAAAAATGTATTCTGTTTTCCAACAAAATAAGGATTTAATTAGTGTAGGTGCTTATACCCCAGGATCAGATGAACAAATTGATGAAGCAATAAAAATGCAAGCAATACAAGTTAACTTCTTGCAACAATCGTTTAATCATGGTGTGGCTTATCAGAATAGTCTTAGAGATTTAGCGAATGTAATGCAACAACAAGTTGCTGAGCAAGCTTTTATTCCTGCTGTTCGAACTGATTGATTAGTGTATTCAAATGAAAAAATCCTCACGTATGCATATGATCCAACGTATCTCTGCTAAAGAAGAAGATACAGCTGCAAAAGAATTGGGTCAGTCAAATTTAAAATTGCATGCTATGGAGAGTCAGTTACAAAAACTTTATCAATACCGAGAAAACTATAACCAACAATTTATTGACGCTGGTGCCAATTATTTATCTAGCTCTTCTATCCAAGATTATCTAATGTTTATCAATAATTTAAATGCTAGTATCGATAAACTGCTTGAGGCGATTGGTGCACAGAAGAAAATAGTTGAACAATTAAAAGCTGTTTGGTTAAAAAAACATCAGAAAGTAGATATTTACAATAAAGTCAAAGAAAATTACCTTGTCGAAGAGGAAAAGATCCAAAACCTTAAAGATCAAAGACTTAACGATGAATCTTCAATAGCATTCTTCATGAGAAACCAACCTAAGTAATCGGCTAAAGTATCTGTTTTTATTCGATTATTCATCCTGTCACAATAGATCAAGAAAAACTGGCACCACTATTGCATTAATTAAACTGTGTTTATAAAACTAATACGAAGATTAATTATCGTATTTTAAAAGTTTTTATAAAAAGGCTCATAACTTAATTATTTAGTGAAACAATTATGGATGCTAACAATATTCTCAATAGCCAAATAGATTTTTCTGTAAAAAAGAAAGCTGTTAATTTTGATGCTAAATCATTGCCCAGCAAATCTTTATCTAAAGCGGATGCTAATGATTATAAAAAAGATGATTTTGCCGAAAAATTGAAAAAATTTGCAGAAAAAAAAGATAATGCAGATAGAGCTGATAAAAAAACAGAAGTTAAGGTTAATGTTGCGCAAACAAAAGAGGCAACTAAAACTGAAAAAACAGCAGATTCTGATAAAAAAGCTGATTTGGCAAGTGATGGCAAAAAATTGCCATCAGCGGAAAATGGCGATACTG
>CAYMMQ010000053.1:0-12261 GCA_964391585.1 uncultured Ectothiorhodospiraceae bacterium | reverse complement strand
CACCGGTTGCTGAAGTTGCACCACCGGTTGCTGAAGTTGCACCACCGGTTGCTGAAGTTGCACCACCGGTTGCTGAAGTTGCACCACCGGTTGCAACTCTCACAGCAACACCTAAAGATGCTGTTTCAAGCACTACTCCTACGATTGTAGAAACAACTGAGCAAGTTAGCTCTGATGAAGAAGATAAAAAAGATCAAGTTTTAAATGTGTTTTTATCTCAACTAAATTATGCCGTTGCTGTTTCTAAAGAACCTGCTACTGCAGAACAATTAAAATCTCCTATTGCTGGGGCAGTTGATAAAGAAACATTAGTTTTTAATCCAACTACTCAGGCATTAAGAGCAAGTGATAAATTATCAAGCGTAAATGGAGATGTTGTTAACTCAGTTAACTATGCAAATCAATTTGTTTCAACTAACACTGATGGTATGAACAATAACTCTTCAAATGCACAACAACAAAGTCCTGCTTTTGATATGCAAAAGCAGCTATTTAATCAAGATAAAGTTTTGTTGGCAGAAAAACCAGAACAAGATAGTAGCAATATAAAAATGACTGAAGCTATCAAATTGGCCAATATTGAAACAACATCACAGGTTCAGACTAAAACTCCCACAACGACAGAAGTAAATATTAAAACTCCTGTAACGCACAAAAATTGGGGTACTGATTTTAACAATAATGTTGCCATGTTGGCAAAAAATGGTGGTGGAAATGCCAAGATAAAACTTAATCCTATGAACTTAGGTCCTATTGAGGCTCAAATTAAAATTATTCATGAAGTCGCAACAGTTCATATTGTTGCCAATCATGCAACCACTCGAGATGCAATAGATGCAAGTGTTCCTAGACTTAAAGAAATGCTTGAAGGGCAAGGTTTTACACAAGTTGATGTGAATGTTTCAGAACAAGGGTTTAGTAAAGAAAATAAAAAATCAGATTCAGAAACAAAAGGTGGTAATGGTCAACAATCTTTAGTTGACGGTGAAGGTGATTTAACCGGGGATGAGAATAATGAAACCGCGGTTAAATCAGAAATAAATGGTGTTGTAGACTTTTTTGCTTAAAAATTTACAACAAAATCAATATCTATAAAGGAGAGGGACGATGCCTCAAGTTATTAATACGAATATTTATTCATTAAATGCGCAACGCAGCTTGGATAAAACCGGTGGGCAGTTAGCAACAGCATTACAACGTTTGTCATCTGGCATGCGCATCAATAGTTCAAAAGATGATGCGGCTGGTTTGGCGATTGCTTCAAGATTTACCTCACAAATTAGAGGTTATAATCAAGGAACACGTAATGCTGCAGATGCCATTTCTTTGGCGCAAACGGCTGAAGGTGCTTATGATGAGGTTACCAATAACTTACAACGTATTCGTGAATTGGCGATTCAATCGGCTAATGCAACCAATAGTCCTACAGATAGAGCCGCTCTTAATACCGAAGTTATTCAGTTACAGGCTGAAATTAAACGGGTGACTAAAACACAGTTTAATGGTATTGAGGTGATTGGGGCTGGAGCGAATTCGTATTATTTTCAGGTTGGACCTAATGGAGTATCTGCTGATAATGGTATTCGAGTTGCTACAACTCCATTAATGTCAACCACAACTGTAGGAATAGCAGCAGCAAGTGGTACTGGAATTTCGACAGTGGCAAGTTCATTAAATATGATTTCACAAGTTGACTTGATGTTGGAATCAATTAATACTCAACGCGCTATTTTAGGTGCCACTCAAAATCGTTTTGATTCGGTTATGAGAAATGGTCAAAATATCGCCGAACAATTATCTGCTTCTCGTTCAAGAATTCAAGATGCTGATTTTGCAAAAGAAACTGCACAATTAACTAAAACACAAATTTTACAACAAGCGGGTACAACAGTATTGTCTCAAGCGAATGCCGTACCACAAAATGTATTATCTTTATTACAATAAACTTGCTGATATAAAGATGATGTTTTTAGTGAATATAGTTAAAGTTTTACCAACTATTGCCGAGATAGTAACTAGATCAGCGATGAATAAAAGTAAAATAGCTAGGTGTTTATTTTACTCGCAACTTGATGATGTTGTTGTGGATGGTTTAATAGAGGAATGGCGTTAAAATGAGCAAAATAACTAATGGTTGTCAGTATGAATGAAAGTGCTAAACAATTTCTTGCCGTTGCATCGGTGCAAGCAGAATTATTTGCGGTAACGCATATTTCAAAGCGTATTTCTTTAAGCGCTAAAAATGCTAAAGCAATAGCCGCAAGAGCGGGAAGTCAAGCGTTAGGATTTCACCCGATTACCGATTTTATTGATGATGTGGCAAAAAACATAACCCAGTTGGTTGAGGAAATTAATATTGATGCCTTACATTTGTCGAGTTTTGCGATTGCAAATCGTAATAGGATTAAAACCCTACAGCGGATTCAGTATAGCAAAGAAATTTTAGGTTTGCATGCAGATACTTGTGGTTTAACAGCAGCAATGGCTCGTTTAGAAAAAACTAAAAACCATTATTTAATTGAATATGGAAGGAAAAGTAATGACTTACTTGAATCATTAGCAGAAATTAGAACACAATTACAAGCTGCAGAAATGATTTGTACAACATCAAGAACAGAAGCAACAAGAGCAGGAGACTTTCAATCTAACCTTGAAGTGGTTGCTGATGAAGTGGCAGAATCAGTGGTACAAATAAAAAAAATATTACAAAGCAGTAAATCTCATTTATCTCAAATTGCTAATAAGCGTAGATAGAGTGAGTAAAAGATAAAATACATAGCGTTTTTATTTTTTAATTTAGTCAAAATAGTCAATCATGAATTAAAACATAAACACGTTGCTCGTTATAATAAATAAAGGTGCGTAATGAAAACAGAAAAGATATATGATGCTGCTTACCAATGGATTGTGATGGGTAGAGATCAAGATAAACCTGAAAAAATTATTGATACCAATCAATATATTATAAAGGATGGTAAACGTACTGTTTTATTAGATCCTGGTGGCATAGAAATTTTTTCTTCGGTGCTTGCTGCAACCTTGAGTGAAACTCATATTGACCATATTACTGATTTATTTGCTTCACACCAAGATCCAGATATTATTTCTTCTTTAGGATTGTGGACCGAGATTTTACCAAATGTTAAACTTCATGCTCCGGCAATTTGGGAAGGTTTTATCCGTCATTTTAGTGACGCAAACTTAACTTATATGCCAATTGCCGATAATGGTGGTTCACTTACTTTGGAAAAAGCAGAACTACAGTTTATTCCTGCTCACTATTTACATGCATCTGGAAATTTTCATGTTTATGATGCCAAAGCAAAAATTTTGATGAGTGGCGATGTTGGGGCAGCTTTAGAAGTTATGGGAGCTCCCATGTTTGTAGAAAATTTTGAAGAACATAAACAGCATATGCATATGTTTCATAAACGCTGGATGCCATCTAATGATGCTAAAAAAGACTGGATCCGTCGCGTTCGAGATCTAAAAATTGACATGATGGCTCCCCAACATGGCAGGATATTTAAAGGCGATGATGTTAAACGCTTTTTAGATTGGTTTGAAGCTCTCGATGTTGGTATCGCAATCCATTAGTGTTTGACGGGGCGTTTTTGTAATTTTCTTTGTAATGTTCTTCTATGCATACCCAGTGCTTTAGCTGTGCTCGATATATTACCATTATTTTCAGCTAACACCTTTTGTACATGCTCCCATTCTAAACGCTTCACCGACATTGGATTATCTGGGATACTCTGCTGTGGCTTGCTTGAACTATCTTCTATTAAAGCACTAATAATATCTTGGGTTTCAGCAGGTTTGGTTAAATACTGAATCGCCCCTAGCTTTATCGCTTCAACAGCGGTGGTTATGCTCGCATAACCGGTTAGGATAATTATCCGCATTTCAGCATTACTATTGAGTAATTTGGCAATTAAATCTAAGCCCGATTCATCAGCAATTTTTAAATCAACAATCGCATAATTAAAAAGAGCTAAATCAGTTTTTTCTTTAGCTTGTTGATGATTATTTGCTGTTTCTATTTTAAAACCGGAACGTGATAATATCCGAGCAAGAATATGACAAAAATTTTCATCATCATCCACTAATAATAATGCTTTTCCGACTAATTGTTGTTGCTTCATAAGGATTAGTTAAAACCTTGGCAGGGAAATTTGAGTGGATAAACCACCTTGTTCTTGATTGCTAAATAAAATTGCACCACCCATTTTTTCGACAATAGTTAAGGACAAGAATAAACCTAAGCCCATACCATCCGCATTATTTTGTAAAGGTTGATGCCCCATTTTTTTGATTTCATCTTCATGTAAGCCAGGCCCCGTGTCATTAATACAAAATAAAATGATTTCTTTTTCCCAGTTTAAAATACAGCTTACTCCCAGTTTTGAAACCCGTTGCGCATTGTCTAAGATATTCATAATCGCTTGTTGTAAAACATGTTCAGCTAGAATTGCAGGTGCAGGCTGTTCCCCTTGGTAAAATAAGGATAGCTCACATAAAGGATGATTACTCTTCCATTGGGCGATTAATGAATCAATAAACTGATCTACTGCCATTTTTTTGCCACCATTTAATTGTACCCCACCTGTTGCAGTGGTTAAAATGGATAAAATTTCTTTACAACGTTTAATTTCATTTTTTAGTGGAGCGATGAGTGATTTTTGAATTGACTCATCTTTAATTTCATTATGTAATTCTTCACTTAATAAAGAAATCGTTCCCAAAGGTGTGCCCAGTTCATGACTGGTGCTGGCCGATAAGGTCGCCAAAGAAACTAATTGTTTATCCTTTAAGGTTTGTTCACGAGCATTATGAAGTTGCTCTTCTTTAATTGCGATAGTTTTTCTTAGTGAAACAATAAAATAAGAAACCAAAGCAGCACTAACAATAAAACCAAACCACATACCAAAAACGTGTAAGGAAAATTCATGACCAAAGGCGTGATTATGCGGCAGTGGATGATAAAACTTTAATAGTAGACTGTATAAAGTAATCGTTATAGTTGCCATAAACCAAGTAAACCGAGCACTTAATAAGGTTGCAGAAATAGTTAATGGAAAAAGCAATAAGGAAACCAAGGGGTTGGTCGCTCCTCCTGCATAATAGAGCAGGGCACATAAAACTATAACATCAATAATTAAATAAACTAAAACTCTCTTATCACTCTCACTTATATTTTGTTGATAGCGATACCAGAGATAAACGTTAAATAAAAAGTAAAGACTAATAACCGAGAGCATTTGGCTTAAAGGTAGGAGCATTTCGATAAGGCTCTCAGTAAATATTAGAGTTAATATTTGTAAGGAAATTGCAATGGCTCGTAAACCTATTAATTGACTACTGGTTTTTTTATCGATGTGGGTCATATATCAGCAATAAATTAATGAATGAAATAAAAAGAGATTCTAACAGAAAAGTTTGAATATGTTATCAGGTGCGACAATTTGTCACATTTATTTATTGGAGCATTTTCATATAATGCCTTTCATTATTTAATGGAGAATAGTTATGCGTTGCAAAACGATCAAGTTAGATCAAACAATTTATTTCAAAAAGCTTTTTACAAATTCAGCAACAATGTTGCTCAGTTCATCGTTAATGCTTTTATCTGCACATCAAGTGAGAGCTGAAAATATACCAAGTATTTACGTGTCTGGAACTGCCATCAGTGATGTCAGCACAGAAGAAATAAAATCAGCTGACTTAGCAGAAGCATTATTAAAAAATTTACCGAGCATGTCTATTATTCGACGCAGTGGTATTGCTAATGACATTATTTTGCGTGGGCAAAATAAAGATAATATCAATATATTAATTGATGATGCAAAAATTTATGGGGCTTGTCCTAATCGCATGGATCCGCCGACTTCCCATATTTTAACCAATAATATTGAAAGCATTTTAGTCACAGAAGGACCATATGATGTGGAAAATTTTGGCACCTTGAGCGGGGCGGTAAGAATTAAAACTAAAAAGCCGGAACAAGCATTCCAGGGTGAGGCAAGTGTTAATCTAGGGCAATGGAGTTATCAAAAATTTGCTACTACCATGAGTGGTGGTAATGATATGCTAAGAGCTTTGGTTAGCATTTCTCAGGAAAAAAGCGATCAATACCAAGATGGTAACAAGCATGATTTCCAACAACAATTGGATAATAATAATTTGTCAGCAATGACAAACTATAAAAATAATGAACGTAATCGAAATGCTTATGATAAACGGACATTTATGGGGAAATTGTTTGTAGACTTTAGTGAAAACCAAAGTTTAAAGCTGTCTTATACTGCAAATCGTAGTAATAATGTTTTATACCCATCAAGCATGATGGATGCTGTATACGATGATTCAAATATGTATAGCATTGATTATCAGGGGAAAAACTTGGCTCAAATTTCTAAACAATTTGATATGAAATACTATTATTCAGATGTTGATCACCCCATGTCTAATATCTTTAGAAATGCTTCAGGAGCAAATGGTCAAAATGTCAGGGGAAATAAGTTAACGACAAAAATTCAAGGGATTAAAATAAAAAACACCTTTGATATTGAGCCAACACTTGAGCTATCTTTGGGTATGGATATCAGTGTGCGTAATTGGAATGGTGCCTATTTTGGCTCAGGTATGAATAGCTGGGTAAATAATATAAAAAGTATCAATGACGTAGATACCGAAAATAAAGCGTTATTTTTAACCATTAATAAAAAACTTCATCAAGTGAGTATTACAAGTGGTTTAAGATATGATGATACTTTAATTAAATCCCCATCAGCTTTACAAAAAAACTATCAGGCTTTAAGTGGATTTGTCCAAACAAATTTTCAAGCCAATCAATCTCATCGTTTTATTGCCGGTATTGGTAAATCCACCCGTGTTCCTGATGCCAGAGAGTTATTTTTTAACTCACTTGGAATGACCGCACAGATCCCTGTAATGATAACTGGAACTTCAAATTTAAAACAAACCTCTAATACTGAAATAGATTTTGCTAGTGAACATGATTTTGATAAGCTTAATTTAAAGTCAAAGTTTTTTTATAGTTGGTTAAACGATTATATTTATTACAATGCAGATAAAAGCAAAAATCGATTTGAAAATATCAATGCTGCAATTTATGGCTTTGATTTGAGTGGTTTGTATGCGCTAAATGATGAATTATATGTTAATTTTGGTTTAGCTTATCAACGAGGTAAAAAAGATCAAGCCTTAACTGGTCAAACAGATCGTGATTTGGCTAATATCCCCCCTTTAAAAATAAACCTGGGTTTAAATTATGATTATTCTTTAGCAGGTAGTATGGCCATAAACTTAGTAGCTGCAGATGCTTGGGATAATTTTGATGCTGATAATGGTGAGCAAAAGATTACGCCGTATGCTGTTGTAAATTTAAAATTATCTCATCAACTGAGTCGTCGTTTCAGTATGACATTAGGTGTTGATAATGTCTTTGACCGCACATATGCGATAAATAATACTTACAAAGATTTAACTTTATTAAGTGATGGTAGTGGGCAAGTGATGCAAATGAATGAACCCGGTCGATATTTTTATGCACAAGCAAATTATTTGTTTTAATTTGGTTATTCATTTTATGTTGGCATAGAAAAAGCATAGTTTATTAGTAATATACGTTAGCCATGACTCAACAAGGTAAAATAAGCTATGTTTTTAATGCCAAAATTTTTAAACTTGCAACAATTTTTTGTTTCAACAAAAGTTGACAAAAAACCAAGCGATGAACCGATTATTTACGAGCGTTTACGTAATGAATTCATCCAGAGTTTATTAATGGATAATTTTCTAACGATACGTTTGTATAATGATGACTTATATGTGGTTGAAGCCATTTCATATGATAAAAGAAATCATCAAATTATTGTTTCAGATCGTACTGAACAAGGGATATTATGTTTAGATAAAGGTGATAAAGTTGAAATATATTCCTCTTTGAATGATGGTCATGAATATTTTAGCTTCCCTTCTCAAGTTGTTAAGGTTAAAAATTATGGTGTCAAATTAATTTACTATTTTAATGTGCCTAAAACTTTGACAAAAACTAAACGTCGAATTATCCCTAGACAAAAAATACAAAATCATTCAATTGTTCGTATTAAAGGCACTAATTTTAATGGTCGAATTAATGATCTTTCCCAAGATGGTATTGGCTTCTCCCTTCGTGGTTATTACCCTTTAGACTTAGAAATAGGGTATAATCTTGAAAATTGTCATATTGAAATTTTTCAACCAAGAAGTAACAAAAGTATCAAGCTGGAATGTTCTGTGAATATTCGTAGAGTTTCTTATGTGGTTGAGCCAGAACGCATGACCATTATTGGTGGGGTAATAAACCGATCAACCATAGAGCAAGAAATGACGATTAAACATTTTTTGCAAAGTGAACACTAATTAATGGTTTAATTTAATTATAGGGGCGAAGTACTCATCCCCAAAATAAAACTATTAGTTTATGTATAAATTTATCCGCCCGTTTTTCTTTTCTTTAGATCCCGAGTTAGCACACCATCTGAGTTTGAAATTATTAAGCCTTTTATCTGTGCTTAAACTTAATAGACTGTTTTTCCCTCAAGCTACCAATGATAATAAACAACATCCTATAGATTTATTGGGTTTAAGTTTTTCCAACCCAGTTTGCCTTGCTGCAGGTTTGGATAAAAATGGGGATTATATAAAGGCATTAAGTAACCTAGGGTTTGCAGCTATCGAAGTAGGAACGGTAACGCCACGACCACAAGCTGGTAATCCTAAGCCACGCTTATTTCGCTTGCCTGAGGCGCAGGCTATTATTAACCGCATGGGATTTAATAATAAGGGTGTTGATCATTTAATTAATAATATTAAAAACCTTCCGCCAAGAAATTATGTTTTAGGTGTGAATATTGGTAAAAATATAGATACTGCCGTTGAAAATGCTTTTGATGATTATGCAATTTGTTTAGAAAAAGTATTTTTATATGCTGATTATGTCACCATCAATATATCCTCTCCAAATACTCCTGGACTGCGTCATTTGCAATTCGGTGAAGAATTAAAAGCTTTACTCAGTGGTTTAAATGCTCTAAGAAATGACTTAACGATTAAACATGGCAAGAAAATGCCATTGTTGGTAAAAGTTGCTCCAGATATGTCTGATGAAGATGTTGAAGAGTTAGCGCTAACTTTGTTAGAAAATAATATTGATGGTGTTATTGCTACTAATACTACGGTTGCTAAGGATGCGGTAAAACATCTTCAATATGGTGAAGAAGCAGGAGGGTTAAGTGGGAAACCCGTATATCAACAATCAACTCATGTGGTTGAAATTTTGGCTAAATCCTTAGCAGGTAAAATGCCGGTTATAGCCGTAGGTGGTATTTTTAGTGCTGAAGATGCAGAAAAGAAACTGCAAGCAGGGGCTCAACTGGTACAAATTTATACTGGATTTATTTATCAAGGTCCCAACCTAATCAGGCAATGTATCGAAAAATTGACAGTTAAGACAAATCAGGATTAATACAAGTGAATAGCTCTATTAAACAGCAAAAAAAACTAACTGAAACACAAACGACATATTTTCAACAGTTATTACAATTTTTAGTAGACTCTCCCACCCCCTTTCATGCCACTGCAAATTTATTACAACAGTTCTTAGATGCAGGATTTACCCAATTAGATGAGGCGGATGATTGGCAAGCAGTATTAGAAAGTACGGCTTCAACTCGATATGTGATTACTCGTAATGATTCATCGCTGATAGCGATAAACTTGGGAACAACTAGGCAATCATTAGTTGAAACAGGTTTTCGAATAGTTGCAGCTCATACGGATAGCCCATGTTTAAAAATTAAACCAAATGCCCAGTTATCTGATAAAAACTACTTGCAAACGGCTGCTGAAGTTTATGGCGGTGTTTTATTAAATCCGTGGTTCGACCGTGATTTATCCTTAGCAGGGAGAGTAAGTTATCTCGATGACAAAGGTGAGTTAAAACATACGCTGGTAAACTTTAAAAGGCCCATTGCAGTAATTCCAAGTTTAGCGATTCATTTAGACCGAGAGGCAAATACTAGTCGGTCTATTAATGCGCAAACTGATATTAATCCAATTTGGTTCACAAATAATCAAATGGATAAAGAAGAGCCTGATTTTAGTCTGCTGTTATTAGCTCAACTTAATCATCAACATAATAAGGCTAATGCGAAACAAATTTTGTCTTATGAATTGAGTTTTTATGATACTCAAGAAGCAAGCTTGTTGGGCATGGATTCGGATTTTATGGTTGGAGCAAGACTGGATAATTTATTAAGCTGCTTTATTGCAGCACATTCATTGCTTACATCCAATCAATTGTCTCCAGCAATGGTAATTTTTAGCGATCATGAAGAAGTTGGTAGTACTTCAATAGCTGGGGCAAATGGCAATTTTTTGACTTCGGTATTAAGGCGGTTATTACAAAAAGAGGAAAATTATTACCGCTGTATGGGCCAATCATTTTTGATTTCAGCAGATAATGCTCATGCCTTACACCCAAATTACAAAGATAAGCATGACCCATTACATGGCCCCATTATTAATCAAGGTATTGTGATTAAAAATAATGCCAATCAGCGGTATGCCAGCAATAGTATTGGACAAGCATTTATTAAACAATTAGCCGAGCAAGTAAAAATACCGCTGCAACAATTTGTTATCAGAAATGACATGAGCTGTGGAAGTACGATTGGTCCGATTGTTGCAAATCAGACAGGAATAAATACGCTTGATTTGGGTTTGCCAACTTTTGCCATGCATTCCATCAGAGAAACTGCAGGTGTGGCTGATGCGCTTAACCTTCACAAATTATTAATAGCGTACTTTAATCATGCTTGAACAAGAGCTGATATATTGCTTTTAAGCTTCTTTTGAGTATACTGCTACTAAAATAAAAATGAATTAAGGAAAGACAATGGACTCGATAAATGTTTTAAATACAAAGTTTACTAGTCAAAAGCCGATTATCCCTAGCAATATTAATGCTGCTACTCAGTCAGATATTATTGCTAAGCCAAGTCAAGATAGTGTACAAGTAAATAAAATGTCACAAAGACTGAGCCAAGGGAATGTTAATGAAAAACGTGAAGTACAGCAAAGTGAAATCTCAGAAAAAGAATTGGCACAGGCTGTAAAAGATAATCAAGCACAAGAACAATTTAAATTAGCTCAATCGTCTAATATTACCCTTGAGTTTGTGGCCAGTTTATTAGAAAGAAACCCTTATACTCAGAAACAAACAAATGAATAAACAGTTTAGCAAAGAAGAAATTACTCATCTGAATTCTTTATTGGATGAAACCTTAGGTAATGCTGATAAAGAGCAATTAATTCGTTGTATCAAAATGTTAGCAACTGCAGTGGCTAGTTTGAAAATTAGATATCAAGCAGATGAGGAAAAAGTACCTGAAATATTTAAGCAATTATTAACGCAGGTTGATGATGACGATATTTCTGTTGAAGTAGGTCAGATCATGAGCAAAACTATTATTGAGTGTGCTACTGCAATGGCTGTTGCCAAAAAAAACAATCAAGTCTAATACTTTGAATTCATTACACCAAGATAAACTGGTCTACGATATTCGCCAAAGTCGCTATATTAATTTGACTAATAGTTGTACTTTGAAATGTCACTTTTGTCCCAAAACTCAAGGGGAACCATTTGTTCACGACTACGATCTAGGTATTGAAGAAAGGCATCAGGCTAGTGATTATATTGAAGCAATTGGTGATCCGGCTTTATTTGAAGAAATCGTTTTTTGTGGTTTTGGTGAGCCGACCTTGCGTTTAAAGTTACTGCTGACAATTGCAAAATCAGTAAAAGAAAAAAATGGTCGCGTGCGTATTAATACTGATGGTTTAGCAAATTTAGTACATAAGCGTAATGTTTTGCCTGAAATGGCAACTTGTGTTGATGCCTTATCCGTCTCCTTAAATGGCCAAAATGAAACTATTTACGATCAACATTGTTTACCCAGTATACAAGGCTCTTTTCAGGCGGTATTAGACTTTTTAGAATTAGCCCCAAAATATATTACTGATACCACTGCGACTGCAATTGATGGATTAGCAGGACTTGATATTAAAGCCTGTGAACAACTTGCTTTATCTCGAGGTGTCAAATTTAGACGTCGCGTATTAGATATCGTTGGTTGATGAGGTTTTATCTGTATTGAGTTCTCATTTTATACATCATTCAATACCCCTAGCGAG
>CAYMMQ010000052.1:0-15243 GCA_964391585.1 uncultured Ectothiorhodospiraceae bacterium | reverse complement strand
TTAAACTAAGGTATACTCTAATACGCTAGTTACCTATAAGTTTAGAAAAAACAAGTTTAGAAAAAAGCTTTGAACAAAGTCCTGATAAAAGTCCTGAAAAAAGTTCTGAAAAAAGTTCTGAAAAATTAAGAGAGTAATTAAATGGCAAAAAATGACAAAACCATTTTAATAGTAGATGATAGTAAAGTTTCACGAATGATGCTTCGATCGCAAATCGCTCAAAAAAAACCACATTGGCTTATTTTGGAAGCGGCGGATGCATTAGAGGCGCTAGAGTTAGCACAAAACAACCCTCAAATTAATTTTTTTTCTATTGATTATAATATGCCGGGGATGAATGGTTTAGAGCTGGTAGAAAAATTACAGAATAGTTTTCCTACCTCAAATATGGCCTTATTAACGGCTAATATTCAAGAAGAAATTTTTAAGCGCTCCATGAAATATGGATCTGCTTGCTTTCATAAACCTATCTCAGACAAAGTTATAAATGATTTATTAGGTTACTTTAATGGCTAATATTAAAATTTTGACAGAGCTAGAAAGTGACTTGTTAGCTGAGCTTTTTAATATTGGTGTAGGGCGTGCGGCTGATGCCTTAAGCCAAATGGTCAATCAGGAGATTTTATTATCTGTTCCTAGTATTGAGTTTATGACCACCAACGAGATGACAATAAAAATAGGAAAGAGTGAAAAAATTTGTGGTATTGGACAAGAGATTTCAGGTGTATTAAGTGCTCAATCTCTATTATTGTTTCCAGAAAGCAGTAGTATCGAAGTCGTGCGTCAAATGTTAGGCGATCACTTGCCTGATGAAGTGCTGTTAGAAATGCAACAAGAAGCGATGAATGAGATCGGTAATATAGTGTTAAATGCTTGTATAGGCTCTATTTCAAATGCACTAGGTCAATCAATATCGGTTGAATTACCCAATTTTTATTTTGACGAGACTGAAAGCCTTTTGGCAATGGCTGTCAAAGACACTAATGATATTGTATTATTTATGACGATTGATATGACATTAACTGAAAGTGAAGTTGTTGGTTATTTGGCTTTTTTATTAGGTCCTATGTCATTAAGAAGCTTACAGCAACAGTTGAAAAAAATTCTTTCAGCAACTGTTGGTTCATTGTGATTTTTTACCTTTTATATTAAATTGAATGATTTATTGTTAATTTAAACAAAAATGAAAAACAAGAACATTGATACCCAGATACTTGAAAAGATAAATGAAGGATTAATTGTTCTCGACAAACAATACCAGCTGATCTATGTAAGTAATTGGCTGATAAAGCGTTGTCCGATTCTTAGTTCGTATCCAGCAGATTGCGATAAGCTTTTTACTCTTTTTCCTGAGCTAGAAAAATCAAGAATTCATGACGCGGTTGATAGTGCCTTATTTCATGGTATGCCTTCGATCATCTCCAATGTTTTTGTTAAATCGCCATTTCCTATTTTTCAACTAGAAAATAAGTTGAGAAAGGGGGCTGCTTTAATTGATAAAAGAATTGCTCAAGCCATTCAAGTCATGCCTTTAGATTTATATGACAATGAACATCATTGTTTAATAACCATAGATGATATAACTCCTACTTTTCAACGAGAAGACTTTTTAAAGCAACAAGTTGCTGAGCGTAAAAAAGCAGAGCTTGAACTAAAGCAAGAGCAAGAGCTCTTTGAAGCAGGTCCTAGTGTCGTTTTTAAGCTAAAAAATGATGAAAATTATTCGATAGTTTATGTGTCTCCCAATGTGAAAACCCAGTTTTCTTACGATGTAGCAGAATTAGTGAAAAAAACTCATTTTACCGATTTGATTTATGCAGATGATTTACAAATGTATAAAGAGTCAGTAGATAACAATATTAAACAGCAACAACATCATTTTGAGTTGAGTTACCGCATTAAAAATGCGACAGGACAGATTCGCTGGGTGAATGATTATATTAGTACCATTACCGATATTAGAGGTAATATTGAGTTTTTTCATGGTTATTTGGTGGATGTTACCGAGCAAAAAGAGGCTCAAGAACAGATTAAACAGCAAGCTTATTATGATGCCTTAACTAATTTACCGAACCGTCGAATGTTAATGGAGCGTTTAGTGAGAGAACAGGCCCGTTCTAGCCGGAAAAAATTCTATTGCGCTATGGCATATCTAGATTTAGATAAATTTAAATATATTAATGATTCATTAGGCCATGGCGCCGGCGATGATTTACTGATTGAAGTGTCGCAGAGAATTGAAAGTCATATTCGTGGTGATGATATGGTTGCCAGGATGGGTGGTGATGAGTTTGTCATTTTGCTTTCTGATTTGAATGATGATAAAAATATTGCTGGAGAAAGAGCCAGTTTAATTATTGAAAAGATGCGTGAAAAATTAAGTGAGCCTTATTTGATTAAGGATAATGAACTTCATACTTCGCCCAGTATTGGTATTTATGTTTTTAGTGGCAAGGATGGGAAAACCGCTGATGCAATAATTCAGCATGCTGATACAGCGATGTATAAGGCCAAAGAAGGTGGCCGAAATACGGTTCGATTTTACACTGATGAGATGCAATATGTTGCTAATAATCGAATACAGCTGGAGAAAAATTTACGCTTATCGGTTGAAAAAGGTGAAATGCGCTTATTATTTCAACCTCAGATTAGCTGTCGTAATGAGCTTATTGCTTGTGAAGCCTTGGTTCGCTGGGAAAAAAATAATCAAATTATTTCTCCAGTCGATTTTATTCCAGTTGCTGAAGAAACGGGAATTATTATCGAGATTGGTGAGTGGGTGTTGCATGAAGCTTGTCGCTGTTTCAAAATGTGGCAGCAACAATATAAGAGTTATCCAAATTTTAAAATGCAACATATAGCGGTGAATGTTAGTCCAAGACAGTTCCGCGACAGTGATTTTGTAAATGTGGTGAAACATGTATTAAAAGAGTTTGATATGCATCCAAATGAGTTAGAGCTTGAAATTACTGAAGGCATAGTGATTGCGAATGTGGAAAAAACCATTGAAAAAATGCAACAACTTAAGTCAATTGGTGTTCGTTTAGCGATGGATGATTTTGGTACGGGATATTCTTCTTTGAGTTACTTAAAAAAACTTCCCTTAGACATTTTGAAAATAGACCAATCTTTTATACGTGATGCACACAGCAATGTCCATGATAAAACGATTGTTTCCACTATTATTGCTATGGCGCAAAAAATGAGTATGATAACGGTGGCAGAGGGAATAGAGAATAAGGAAATTCTTGACTTTTTAGCCAGTGAAGGATGCAATGTTTATCAAGGATATTATTTTAGTAAACCCATAGACAACCAAGCTTTTTCTGATTTTTTGGCACAATGGCAAGGTAACAACAAAAACAGATAAATTTTCCACAATTAAACCTAATAGTTACCCGAACGGTTTAGTTTCTTAACATTAAATTACATAGATATGATTATTTTAGGAGTTTCCGGTGCAGTTAATCATGATGCATCCGCCGCTTTATTTATTGATGGTGAATTAGTCGCCGCCGCAGAAGAAGAGCGTTTTTTGCGTGATAAACATGCAAAAGGTAAATTACCTTACCATGCAGCGCAATTTTGTCTTAATTATGCAGGGATCAAAGCTGAAGATGTTAATGTGGTTTGTTTTCCTTATGCAAAAGTCGGCCTTAATTCGCCTGCACGTTGGTATTATGCACAGCGTCACTGGTATACACCAGATCGTTCTATCACTGCGTTATTACATGGTAACCGGCGATATTATCGTTTTGAAAAACAAGTTAAAACCATGATGAGTGAGCTAGGGATTAATGCTGATAAAGTTGAGCTAAGATCGGTTGAACATCATTTAGCACATGCCAGTAGTGCTTATCATCTCAGTGGTTTTAAGGAAAAAACCGCTATTTTAGGTATCGATGGTAAAGGTGAATATGCAACGACATTTTTTGGTTATGGAGAGCATGGAAAAATACATAAAATTAAAGAGTTTTATGATCCTGACTCTTTAGGTGGGTTATATGGTGCTTTAACCGAATTTTTAGGTTTTGAAATGTTAGATGGTGAGTTTAAAGTGATGGGTATGGCTCCTTATGGAAACCCTAATCGTTTTGACTTTTCTCGCTTAATTGAAACCGATGGCAAAGACTTTAAAATAAATACTAAGTTAGTCAATTGCTTGGGCATACGCCGCTATAAAAAAAATGGTCAAGGGCATTACTTTTCCCCCGCTTTAGTAGAGTGGTTAGGTGAAAAAAGAGAAGGGGATGAAATCGATGATCCCTATGTGGATTACGCCGCAAGTATTCAAGCCTTATTAGAAAAGGTTTCCTTGCAACTGATTGATACTTATCTGGGTGATATTCTAAAAGAAACAGGTAAGCTGTGTTATGCCGGTGGCGTCGCTTTAAATGTTAAGTTGAATCAACGAATTATTGCTCGTGATGATGTGCATGAGTTGTTTGTGCAACCAGCAGCAGGTGATGCAGGAACTGCAATAGGGGCTGCAAGTTATGTGGCAAAAGATTTGGGTGAAACCATTCAGCCACAACAGCATGTTTACCTCGGGCCAAAATATACAAATCAACAATGTATTGCAGCGTGTGAAAATCACCCCTATAAGCCTAAATATCAACAATTAGACAATACTTGTGAATATGCCGCGACATTATTAGCACAAGGTGAACCTTTATCTTGGTTTCAAGGAAGGATGGAGTTTGGTCCAAGAGCCTTAGGTAATCGTAGTATTTTAGGTAATCCAAGTAGCTCAGGGGTCGCAGATCGCATTAATGCACAAATAAAGTATCGAGAGCGCTGGCGCCCTTTTTGTCCGAGTATGCTTGATACAATTGCAGTGGATATTTTACAAACGAAACATCCTAGCCCTTATATGACCTTTACCTTTGATGTGGCTGAAAAGTGGAAGTCACGGATCCCTGAAGTGGTGCATGAAGATGGAACGGCAAGAGCACAAATTGTTACTCAAGCAACTAATCCGCGTTATTATCAATTAATACAAGAGTTAGAAAATCTTACCGGCTCTGGCGTGGTACTAAATACCTCTTTAAATCGTAGAGGTGAACCAATGGTTTGTAGCCCCGAAGATGCATTGAATATGTTTTTTGGCTGTGATTTACAGTATTTGATCATGGAAGATATATTAGTGACAAAAGAAAAATAGTTACAATCGTTGAAGTAAAATAATGGACGTGATAATTTTTTCTAGTTGGTTGAGTCTGCGAAGCAGTGTATAATTGTTTAAATTTTTTTCAAACATAAAAGAATCTAAATTATGGCTAATATGAACCCAAACTATCTGGAATTTGAGCAACCTATTGCAGAATTAGAGGCAAAAATTGAAGAATTACGTTTTATGGGTAATGATTCAACCTTAAACTTGTCAGATGAAATTGCGACCTTACAAGGAAAAAACAAGATCTTAACGGAATCAATTTTTAAGAATTTGAAACCGTGGCAAGTCGCACAATTAGCAAGACATCCTTTAAGACCTTATACCTTAGATTATATCAAGCTTATTTTTACTGATTTTGAAGAGTTGCATGGAGATAGGGCTTTCTCTGATGATGCCCCCATTGTTGCTGGACTTGCACGCTTAGATGATATTGCAGTAATGGTGATTGGTCATCAAAAAGGTCGAGATACGAATGAAAAAGTTCGACGAAATTTTGGCATGCCCCGTCCTGAAGGTTATCGAAAAGCACTACGCTTAATGAAATTAGCTGAACGCTTTAAACTGCCAGTACTAACCTTTATTGACACACCAGGAGCTTACCCTGGTATGGATGCTGAGGAGCGAGGGCAGAGTGAAGCAATTGCTCGAAACTTATTAGAAATGGCTGAACTAAAAGTGCCAATTATTTGTACCGTGATTGGTGAAGGTGGCTCTGGTGGTGCTTTGGCAATAGGTGTTGGCGATCGAGTTAAAATGTTACAGTATAGTACTTATTCTGTGATTTCACCCGAAGGCTGTGCTTCTATTTTATGGAAAAGTGCGGATAAAGCCTCAGATGCGGCTGAAGCGATGGGGATCACATCAGAGCGCTTAAAAGAATTGGGCTTGATTGATAATATTATTGCTGAACCGATTGGTGGTGCACATAGGGATTATGAATTAACAGCAAAAAACATCAAAATTTCTTTAAAAGAGACCTTGGAAATTTTAATGGAGATTCCCTTAGATCGGTTGTTAGATAGCCGTTATGAACGCTTATTATCTTATGGTAACTATAGCGAGGATTAAGCAAGCGTTAGTTCAAAGTTTGCTATCTCTTAACTGATGAACTTAAAAAAACGAGGAAAAATTTGTTCCCAGGAACTTTTAACGTTTTTAACCAGCCTTAAACAGAAACATTTTTGTGTTGGTTTTAGCGGTGGTGTTGATTCTTCAGTATTACTGCATCAAGTTATTCAGTTAAGACCTGCCTTAACTTCTTTAGGTATTCGGCTTTCAGCAGTTTATGTCAATCATCATCTTAGCCCATTATCCACTCAATGGGCAGCATTTTGTCAGTCGCAATGTTTATTATATGAGCTACCATTTCAAACATTATCGGTAGACGCCCAAGCAGCTCATCGACAAAGCCCTGAGGCTGCCGCTCGTGAAGCACGATATTTAGCATTTAATGATATTTTAGGTGAAAAAAGTTGTTTATTAACAGCTCATCATTTAGACGATCAAGCTGAAACTCTCATGTTACAATTATTTCGTGGTGCAGGAGTCAGTGGTTTATCTGCCATGCCTATGCTCAAAAAACATTTAAATTATTCACTTGCACGGCCATTATTACAGTATAGTAAACAAGCTATTTTAGCTTATGCTGATATGCATCAGCTCCAGTGGATTGAAGATGAGAGTAATCAACAACCACGATATAGGCGCAACTTTTTACGCTTAGAAATTTTTCCTAAGCTGAAACAAATGTGGCCACAAGTTGATCAAACTTTATTAAGGGTGAGTCAGCAACAAGCAGAAGCTGCACAATTATTACAAGAAATAGCGGAAGATGATCTACGCCAAGCTTCTGTCGATCCACAACAAATCTCACCTTATATGCAGTATCCGCTGTTAAATCTATCATATGTACAGCATTTATCAATTCCTAGATGTAAAAATCTTATTCAGTATTGGTTAAAAAAACAAAACTTTCCTTGCTTAAGTAGCAAATTATTGTCGCAATTAATGCAAAACATTCATAGAGTAGCGGTATTTGCAGCAAATAATAATAAGAACTTGTTGCGATGGAAGCTTTCTCAACAGCAATTTGAACTTCATGCGTATCGAAACTTTCTCTGTGTTTTTGTCACCCCAAAAAATATACAACTGCAAGAAAAAGTTTGGGATTTAAGACAACAAGAAAAACTTGACCTCGCATATGGTTCACTTAGTGTTCAATTTTTAACCTATAATCAGAGTCAAAGTTCCGGTTTCTTATTAGCTGAAAAAAAATTGTCAAACGGTGTTATAATTCGTTACCGTAGTGGAAAAGAGCGCTTTAAAAAAAGTCAGCAGTCACAGCATTTTAGTTTAAAAAACTGGTTTCAAGAACAAGGGATCCCAATGTGGTATCGTGATAAGTTACCCTTGATTTATATCAATGGTGAATTAGTGCAAATTGCTAACCATTTGCTGAATCAAGATTACCTTGCCAAACAGTCAGAACCTGCAGTGATGATTAATTTTTTAAATGAACTAAATACGCCTAATGTACACGCAGATTAATGAAAAACAATTAGCAGCGATAAGTTCACGTTTGGCCACTGTTTTATTGAAGCATGTTCAACAATCAGTAACCGTTTTTTTGCATGGGGATTTAGGTGTTGGCAAAACCACTTTTGTGCGCTATTTTCTTCGAGCATGTGATTTTAATGGCGTGGTTAAAAGCCCAACTTTTACCTTAGTTGAGCCATATAATGTTAAGGTTGTTGATATTATTAAAACCATATATCATTTTGACTTATATCGCCTGGTAAACCCTATAGAATTAGATGAAATGGGAATTGAAGAGTATTTTGAAAATGATAGTATTACCTTTTTTGAATGGGCAGAAAAAGGTGGTGAATTTTTGCCTAATCCAGATGTTGAAATTTTTTTAAATCATAGTGAACAGCATGATGACCGTGAATATACAATTAAAGTGAATAATTTACAAATAAAACAAATTATTGAGCAGTTGGATGTGGCGCTATGTTAAGGCTTATAGGCTTCCTTTTATTATTTACTTATAACGCTGTTTGGGCAACGGCTGACATTAATAAAGCCAGAGCTTGGAGCTCTCCTGAAAAAATGCGTCTGGTGTTTGAATCCAATGCTGAACTTTCTTATAAAGTATTTCAGTTACGGAAACCTGAACGGTTAGTCATTGATTTGAACAATGCGAGTATTGAAAAAAAAATCCTTTCCACCTTAGAAAAAAATGAGTTAATCAGTTCTACACGAGTGTCTTCTTCGTTAAATCCACAAAGCAAAGTTAAAGATCTGCGCTTGGTATTAGAGCTTAAAAAATCGGTGAGCATTAAAGATTTTACCTTAAAGCCTAATTTAGATTATCAGCATCGCTTAGTGATTGATTTATTTCAACTTAAAACTGCCAAGTCAAGTATAAAACTCAATAATGTGGAGGTGAGCAAAACTAAATCTAATAGTGCTATTAGAAATAATTCAACTAAAACTAAACCTTTAACATCTAAACAGCAAGTTACCAAAAGCGTTCGCCAATTACCACAAAGAGATTTAATTGTTGCCATTGATGCAGGGCATGGAGGTGAAGATCCTGGAGCAATTGGCCGAAGAAAAACCCAAGAAAAAAAAGTGGTTTTAGAGATTGCTAAAAGATTAGCTAAATTAGTGAATAAGCAAGCAGGAATGCAAGCGGTATTAATTCGCAGCGGAGACTATTATGTGAGTTTGCGCGAAAGAACTAGCAAAGCTCGTGCAGCTCATGCTGATGTGTTTGTTTCCATTCATGCTGATGCCTTTAAAAATACTAAGGCTAGAGGTTCATCAGTATTTATATTATCGGAACGAGGGGCGTCAAGTGAGTCTGCTCGTTGGTTGGCTGCTAAGGAAAATAGTGCGGATTTAGCCGGTGGTGTCAGTTTGGATGATAAAGATGACATGTTGGTTAAAGTCTTATTAGATTTATCTCAAACTGCAACTATCGAAGGCAGTGTGAGTGTTGCCCAACGTGTTTTACAAGGGTTAAAAAAAATAGGAAAAACCCATAGTAAAAAAGTTGAACGTGCGGGGTTTGTGGTTTTAAAATCACCCGATATTCCTTCAATTTTAGTTGAAACAGGTTTTATTTCTAACCCGTATGAAGAAAAAATGCTCTCAACAGCAAGTTATCAGTATAAGTTGGCAAAAGCCGTTTTTGAAGGGGTGGATTTATATTTTAAACGCTTTCCTATTCCCGGGACTATTTATGGTTTAAAACTGAGCTCTCGAGATGTTAAAGGGAACAATAGAAAAACGCCAGCACATTCTTATCAGAATGTTATCTCAAACAATCGTTATCATATTGTTAAACGAGGTGATAGCTTGTCAAAATTATCCAAACAATATCATGTGTCAATAAGGCAGTTAAAAAGTGCTAATCGGCTTTATAGTGATAAATTATATTTAGGTAAAAAGTTGATCATCCCATAATGCTTATCTCGCTTTTATTAAAAATTGTAAACTTATGCGTATTAAGTTATTAGGAAAGCAACTAGCTAATCAGATTGCAGCAGGAGAAGTGGTTGAGCGTGCGGCATCTGTGGTAAAAGAGCTATTAGAAAATGCCATTGACGCGGGTGCTGACAATATTTCTGTCGATATTGAAGCTGGTGGTAAAAGCTTAATTCGTATTCATGATAATGGATGTGGTATTGCTAAAGATGATTTAAGCTTAGCTGTTGCAAGACATGCAACCAGTAAAATTCATCAATTACAAGACTTAGAAAATGTAAATAGTTTAGGTTTTCGAGGTGAGGCATTAGCAAGTATTAGCTCCGTTTCTCGTTTGTCTATCCAAAGCATCCATCAAGATGAAATAGATAAAAAAGGATGGGGAATTGATACGGGTGATGAAAGCGAATTTGCTAACTATCAAGCGGAAGTATTTCCAGCAGCTATCCAACAAGGCACTCGTATTGAAGTTCGTGACTTGTTTTTTAATACGCCGGCAAGACGTAAGTTTTTAAAAACGGAAAAAACAGAATTTCGTTATATTGAAACTATTTTTAAGCGTATTGCTTTGGCTGAAGATAAATTGAACATACGCTTAAGCCATAATAATAAGGTGGTTAAAAAAGTTTTTGCTGCTAGTAATGAACAAGAAAAAGAAGCTCGTTTAAAAAAACTGATTTCTGATGAGTTTGTTTTATGTAGTCATAAAGTAGAAGCTCAAAGTTTTTCCACCATGCAAACTGGCGAGTTAAGACTCAGTGGTTGGATTGCAGATCAGCGTTACTCGCGCTCGCAGGCTGATCAGCAATATTTCTATGTGAATGGACGCTTTGTGCGAGATAAGTTGTTAACCCACGCCTTACGTCAAGCATTTCAACAGATGTTTAGCTCGCAGCAATATCCAGCTTTTGTATTATATTTTACTTTGTCAGCCGATCAGGTTGATGTCAACGTGCATCCAACCAAACACGAAGTGCGTTTCCATCAGGCTCGTATGATCCATGATTTTATTGTTAGTACTTTGATGCAAGCATTATCAGCAACAAGCCCAGAGCAGAATATCAGCGCAACAAGTTTTGTTGCTCCAGCTTTACAAAAAAGTGATATATTTGAACCTCAAGCACGTGATAGTTATGCTGCCCCAATCATATCGGAGCAAGTTTCAGCAAAGCAACAAGACTCTTTTGTAAAAGTAAAAGCAAGTCATGATAGTGATTTACAATACCGTCAGCCTGACTTGTTTGCAAAAAATAAAAAAATAGACCTAGATGATATTGAAATAACGTCGAGTTCTAAGAATAAAGATACTTCAACTGCTTCTTCAATGCTGGCAAGTGAAGAAACTAATAATTCAGTACAAGCTTTTAATGGTAAATATATGGCAATCCTGCAAGGTTCCTTTACCTTGCTTGAAAGTTCAGAGAAAGTATATTTGCTCGATACTATAAGGATGTGTGGCTTAATCAATCAACAGTTTTTGCTAAGGTGTTTTAGCAACGAACAACCAAGCAACCAACAACTAAAAAGTCAATATTTATTAATTCCTCAAAGTGTTCATTTATCTGAGCAAGAAATAGAATTATTGATGGGGTGGCAAACAGTATCAGCGCAACTGGGAATTGAATATAGCCCTATCAGTATCAACTCTATCGTATTAAGAACTATGCCTCAATTACCTTTTCTCCTAGCTCCTGAGATATTAATTAAAAACTTAATCAGCGTGTTAAAACAGCAAGCAGAAATCAGTTTAAAATTATCTATCGAACTATGGGGTACTTTGGCCAATTGTGTGGCAAATGCACTTGAGGCTAAGTTACCATTAAGCGATAATGAAATGCGGCTGATGATAGAAAGTTGTTATATGCAACTAAATCAGCCCTATTATCAAAAAGCGGTTAAAGTATTAGATGAGGAGTTTTTTAATGCTTGTTTTCACATAAACTTAAGTGATAGATAGCATGTTAAATCAATCTGTTCTTTTTGTTATGGGGCCAACAGCAGCAGGTAAAACTGACTTGGCTATTCAATTAAGTGAAATTTATCCGCTAGAAGTAATCAGTGTTGATTCTGCTTTAATTTATCAGCAAATGGCGATAGGTACGGCAAGGCCAAGCGATGAGGAACTACAAAAAACACCACATCATTTAATCGACTTTTTGGATCCCTCTTTGTCTTATTCAGTGGCAAATTTTCGGCGGGATGCCTTGGATATTATTTCACAGATTCAGCAAGCTAATAAAATCCCTTTGTTGGTGGGTGGAACCATGCTCTATCATCGTGCCTTGTTATATGGTTTATCTGAGCTTCCCGCTTCTGATGAAACGATTCGTTTAAAATATGAACAATTTGTCAAACAACAAGGTAGTGCTGTTTTACATCAAAAATTAGAAAAAGTTGATCCGAAATGCGCAAGTAAAATTCATCCCAATGATCCGCAACGCATTATTCGAGCTTTAGAGGTATTTGATTTAACGGGGCAACCATTATCGCTATTGCAGCAACAAGCTGAAAAAACCGCCTTACCTTTTTCGGTTAAAAAAATTGTGCTAGCACCAACAAGAGAAATTATTCGGGAGCGTATTAAACAGCGTTTTATGAAAATGTTGGAGTTGGGCTTTGTTGAGGAAGTGGAAAAGCTTTATCAACGGGGTGACTTAAGTGCAGATACGCCTTCCATGCGTTCGGTGGGATATCGTCAAGTTTGGCAATATTTAGCTGGTGATACTAATTATGAGCAAATGATTGAGCTGGGAATTAATGCAACTCGACAGTTTGCTAAAAGGCAAATGACTTGGTTAAAAAAGGAAACCGATGCCTTATGGATAGAGGATCTTGAAGCAAAAGAAAACAACCTCGCTTTGATAGACAGATATTTAAATGATTGAGCAACATACAGTCTTGATTTATGCTTAAACTAACCTGATATACCTATAATTATTGAAAAATGAGAAATAAATGAAAAAAAACCAAGCGATACAAGATCCTTATCTAAATGTATTAAGAAAAGAGAAAATCCCTGTGTCAATGTATTTACTGAGTGGGATTAAATTACAAGGTCATATTGAGTCTTATGATCAATTTGTTATTTTGTTAAAAAACACTGTCAGTCAGATGGTTTATAAGCACGCTATTTCAACCATTGTTCCAGCTAGAAATGTTAATCTTAAATTGGAAGATAATAACGAATAGATGTTACTTTTTGAGCGCCCAGACAGTGGTGAAACTGCTCTAATTATTCATGTTAATTTTTTTAAACAATCTGAAAACACTTTGGATGAGTTTATTGAGTTAGTTAAATCAGCATCCGTCTCACCAATTGCTGTTATCGAAGCCAGTCGTCAACGACCTGATCCTAAGTATTATGTTGGAACAGGTAAGGTTGAAGAAATAAAGCAAGCCTTATTAGCCCATAGTGCTGATGTGGTATTATTTAACCATACTTTAAGCCCAGCCCAAGAAAGAAATCTTGAACAAGTACTGCAGTGCCGGGTTTTAGATAGAACTGGTGTTATCTTAGACATTTTTGCCCAACGAGCTCGTTCATTTGAAGGTAAGTTACAAGTAGAGTTAGCGCAGTTAAATCATATGTCAACACGATTAGTGCGTGGTTGGACTCACTTAGAACGTCAAAAAGGGGGGATTGGTTTACGTGGCCCAGGTGAAACCCAATTAGAAACCGATAGACGTTTATTATCTGATCGGATCAAGCAATTAAATAAACGCTTATTAAAAGTTAAAAACCAGCGTGAACAGAGTCGAAAATCACGAAAACGTGCTTATATTCCCACCGTTTCTTTAGTGGGTTATACCAATGCAGGAAAATCCAGTTTGTTTAATTCATTGGCAGATGCGGATGTTTATGCGGAAAATAAATTATTTGCCACCTTAGATCCTAGTTTAAGACGGGTCGAATTACCCAACAAACAAAGCATCATTCTTGCAGATACCGTAGGGTTTATTCGCCAATTACCTCATGATTTAGTGAATGCTTTTCATGCTACCCTACAAGAAGTGAAAGAGGCGGATTTTCTGTTACATGTGGTTGATGCGCATTGTGAAGAAAATCATCAACACATTGGACAAGTTAATGAGGTGATTAAGCTAGTTGATGCAGATGAGGTGCCAGAGTTGCTAGTTTATAATAAAATTGATTTGTTTAAAGAAGATGAAAATAGAACAGATTTTCACCCTCGTTTGGACAGAGACGAACAAGGGAAAGTTAAAGCGGTATGGATTTCAGCTTTAACCGGTGCTGGGATGGAGCTGTTACAACAAGCGATTGCAGAATTTTTCTCCGGTACACATTGTACAAAAACCATATCTATTCCTGCTTCAGAAGGAAATATTCGAGCATTATTGTATGAAACAACGACGGTTTTATCAGAGCAAAATAATGAATTAGGTGATAGCATTATAGAGTTTAATTGCTCTTTAGATCAGCATGCGAAAATAGCTAATAAATTAGGATCTTAAGATATAAGTAATTGACAATGTCTACCTAATTTCGTACGCTTTGATTGAGCTTGTTGAATAATATTGGCTTTTATTTGCCATGGATAGAGATAGCTTTGTTAAACTATGAATACCGAATAAGTAATATTAAAAATTAAGAAGGAACTTCTTATGGACTATAAAATTAGAATTACTTTAGAAGCTGGAAAAAGAGGTGGAAAGCCTTGTATTAGAGCAATGAGAATTACAGTCTATGATGTACTGGATATGCTAGCTCAAGGAATGTCACATCATGAGATTATGGATGATTTTCCTGAAATAGAACAAGAAGATATTCTAGCATGCCTGATGTTCGCTGCGGATAGAGAACACCGGTTGGTTATGGTCAATGCCGCATGAAGTTATTGCTTGACCAAAATCTATCAAGACGGATGCTCAAACAATTGTTACCATATTATCCAGACTCATCACAGGCTGCATTATTAAATATGGATAAATCAGATGACGCTCAAGTATGGGAATACGCCAAAAATAATGATTTTGTTATTGTAACGAAAGATTCAGACTTTCATGATTTCAGCCTTGTAAAAGGTGAGCCACCAAAAGTGATTTGGGTAAAGTGCGGGAACAAACCGAAACAATATATAGTCGACTTGCTCATTTCCCACCGAGAACGAATTTATGAGCTTATCAAAAGTAATGCTGTATTAGAGATCTATTAAAAATAAAACTTCCCCTGTATAAATCCCCCATAAATTATTCTAAATACCTATTGTTTGTATTGCTTTTACTAATCTTATTAACACCGCTAAGTGCTGTTGATAATACGGTTGAACTAAATGATGAGCCACTGATTACCCTTGACCAAGGTTAATTAAGTTTTTATCGCGATCCAACAAACAAAAAACATTTGAAGAGATTCAGCAGTTGTATGCTAAGGGAGAGTTTAAAGCATTAAAAGCTAATATGTCCCATAGCTTCAAATGTTCTAGCCCAATAATTAGAACTTGAACATGCTTCCATTGCAAGGAGAGTGGGATCTTGCCGCTGCATGAAGAGAGCTAATTTATTTCTGGTCAATTGTTTATTGAAATTAACTTTATTTGATTGGTTTAAAGCAC
>CAYMMQ010000051.1:0-15461 GCA_964391585.1 uncultured Ectothiorhodospiraceae bacterium | reverse complement strand
TCATTCATATTTTTATAACTGCTTAATTAGAAATGACTATATTATAGACTAAAAAGCTACATTATAGACTAAAAAACTACGATTGACTAAGGTTACAAAATTTTTAATATTGTTATATGTAGAGTATGGCTTTTTTAAATTTTGTATGTTAGCTTTACTTGCGAATTTAACAATGAAATCCACTAAAACAGTGTGATATAAAATTGATGGCGAATAATGGTTGAATAATAATTTTTTTTCATTATAATTAAGCCTCCCTTAAGCTAAGAACGGCTTTAAATATTGTTTCATTATACATTTGTTAATATTTGATAAATTATTCAAAATGAGCTGAAACGGCTAACGCCAACGGTTCAAAGTATGACAATTGTTTTGTGATAAATGTTTAAGTCTTAGTGAGATAAAAGAAACATTAAAGCGATAAATGGAAAAAATTGACTATGTTATATAATTATCTGCCCATTTTAATATTTTGCTTTGTTGGCATTGGTGTTGGTATCGCAATGACCACTGCTGGTTTAGTACTTTCTCCTCACCGTCCAGACCGTGAAAAAAACTCTCCATACGAATGTGGCTTTGAAGCCTTTGATGACGCAAGAATGAAGTTTGATGTGCGTTTTTACTTGGTTTGTATTCTATTTATTATCTTTGATTTGGAAATTGCATTTTTATTCCCTTGGGCTGTTGTACTCGATAAAATCGGTGATGTTGGCTTATTAGCAATGGCAATATTTCTAGGATTATTGGTGGTTGGTTTTATCTACGAATGGAAAAAAGGTGCCTTGGAATGGGAATAAGTTCTAAACCTAGTTTAACAAAGAATCAAGCAAAACTCGATATATTAAAAATTAACTGGATTTTATAATGATTGAAGGTGTTTTAGAAAAAGGCTTTATTACCACCAATGCTGATAAACTCATCAATTGGGCAAGAACAGGTTCTATGTGGCCAATGACATTTGGTCTGGCTTGTTGTGCAGTAGAAATGATGGAAGCTGGAGCTGCAAGGTATGATTTGGACCGTTTTGGTATCGTGTTTAGACCAAGCCCAAGACAATCTGATGTGATGATCGTTGCGGGGACTTTAGTAAATAAAATGGCACCTGCATTACGCAAAGTTTATGATCAAATGGCAGAGCCTCGTTGGGTAATTTCGATGGGTTCTTGTGCTAATGGTGGTGGTTATTATCATTATTCCTATGCTGTAGTACGAGGCTGTGATAGAGTTGTTCCTGTTGATATCTATGTGCCCGGTTGTCCGCCAACTGCTGAGGCTTTATTATACGGCATTATCCAATTACAAAATAAAATTAAACGAACTAGCACTATCGCTAGACAAGATTAATTCATTAATAGACTTAGATCGCATCGAGAATTAAAAAATGTCAGAATATTATCAGCAACTTGAAGAAGCCGTTAATTCACGCTTAGAAAAATTTGAAATCAAGTCTAATGTAGCACTTGCAGAGCTGACCATTCATGTAAAACGTGAAGACATATTAGAAGTGTGCTCAATTCTTCGTGATGATGAAAAATTGCATTTTGATACCTTAATCGATGTTTGTGGTATTGATTATAGTGGTTATGAAGGTAAGGAGTTGCACCAAGCACGTTTTGCCAGTGTTTATCATTTACAATCTGTTGCTCTTAACCATCGTGTTCGTGTGATTTCCTATCTTGATGATGAGATGCCAGTAATTGCTTCGGTGGTAAATATTTGGGCCTCTGCTAACTGGTTTGAACGTGAAGCATTTGATATGTTCGGTATTTTATACGATGGACATCCCGACTTAAGAAGAATATTAACGGATTACGGATTTATTGGTTATCCATTACGCAAAGATTTCCCTATGGTAGGGAATGTGGAGATGCGATATGATGAAGAGAAAAAACGTGTCGTTTATGAACCCGTCAGTATTGAAAACAGAGTAATTGTACCAAGAACATTAATAGATGATAACCGTTATGAAGGTCATCGCTAAAAATTTAAATCAGTTTTGTTATCATCGTTAAACATATAAAGCTAACAGCTTGAGGAATAACATTGGCAGAAATACGTAATTACACTCTAAACTTTGGTCCACAGCATCCTGCGGCACATGGTGTGTTGCGCTTGATCCTTGAGTTAGATGGTGAGGTGGTTCAACGAGCAGATCCTCATATTGGGCTGTTGCATCGAGGAACTGAAAAATTAGCAGAACAACGTCCCTTTAACCAAAGTATTGGTTATATGGATAGGCTTGATTATGTTTCCACCTTAACAAATGAACACTCGTATGTGCTAACTATTGAAAAAATGCTAGGTATTGAAGTTCCTGAGCGTGCCCAATATATTCGTGTTTTATATGATGAAGTGACTCGAATTTTGAATCACCTGATGTGGTTAGGGGCTCATGCTTTAGACGTTGGCGCTATGACTGTTTTCTTGTACTGCTTTAGAGAACGTGAAGATCTAATGGATGTTTATGAAGCAACATCTGGTGCCAGAATGCATGCTGCTTATTATAGACCTGGTGGCGTTTATCGTGATTTACCCGACTCTATGCCTCAGTACAAAAAATCTCAATGGCATAATGATAAAGAAGTTAAAGAAAAAAATAAAAACCGCCAAGGTAGCTTATTAGATTTCTTAGAAGATTTTACAGAAAGATTTATTAGCTATGTAGATGAATATGAATGGTTGTTAACTAATAATCGTATTTGGAAACAACGCCTAGTAGATATCGGTGTGGTAACAGCTGATAGAGCAAAACAATTGGGTTTTACGGGGCCGATGTTGCGAGGTTCTGGTGTTGCGTGGGATTTACGTAAACAACAACCTTATGAAGTTTATGATAAATTAGATTTTGATATACCAACAGGAACCACTGGCGATAGCTATGATCGTTATTTAGTTCGAGTTGAGGAAATGCGCCAATCCAACAAGATTATGCAACAATGCATCGCATGGTTAAAAGATAATCCAGGTCCAGTCATGAGTAGTGATCCTAAAGTGGATCCGCCATGTCGTACTGCTATGAAAGAAGATATGGAAGCCTTAATTCATCACTTTAAATTGTTTACTGAGGGATATAATGTTCCTGAAGGACAAGCATATTGTGCGATTGAACATCCGAAAGGTGAATTTGGCACCTATATCGTTTCTGATGGTGCCAATAAACCGTTTCGCTTAAAGATACGCGCCCCGGGTTTTGCACACTTAGCTGCGATGGATGAAGTGGTATCAGGACATATGATTGCTGACGTGGTAACTATTATAGGAACGATGGATATCGTTTTTGGGGAGATAGATCGGTAATGACAGAACAACTTTTAAACGCTCAAAGTATCTTATCTGCAGAAACTAGAAAAGAGATTGATACCTGGATTGCTAAGTACCCTGCAGGACGACAACAATCTGCGGTGATGTTTGCCTTAAAATTAGCGCAAGATCAAAACGGGGGGTATTTAACTACCGGACTAATGGATGCGGTTGCTGACTATTTGAGCATGGATAAAATTGCTGTTTATGAAGTGGCAACTTTTTATTCTATGTATGAACATAAACCGGTAGGGAAGCATAAAATATGTGTCTGTACTAATATCTCATGTATGATATGTGGCTCGGATAAAATAGTAGAACATTTAGAGAGTAAGTTACAAATTAAAATGGGTGAAACTACCGAAGATAATCGAATTACATTAAAAGAAGTAGAATGTTTAGGAGCTTGTGTAGGTGCACCAATGTTTCAGATTGGTGAGCAATATTATGAACACCTAACAGCTGAAAAAATTGACCAAATTATTGACCACTTAGATTGAATAGAGCATGACTAACGAAACCTGTTTTAGAACACTACATCTAAAGGAACCCTGGACACTTGAATCGTATTTAAGTGTTGGAGGGTATAAAGTCTGGCAAAAGATATTAAAAGAGAAAACGCCACCTGAGGAATTAATTGAACAGCTTAAAACATCAGCTTTAAGAGGACGAGGTGGAGCAGGTTTTCCTACCGGTCTGAAGTGGAGTTTTATGCCTCGGCAAGCAGTTGGTCAGAAATATATTGTTTGTAATTCTGATGAAGGTGAACCGGGTACCTGTAAAGATAGAGATATTTTGCGTTATAACCCGCATCAATTAATTGAAGGTATGGCGATTGCTGGTTATTGTATTGGTGCAACTCAGGGATATAACTATATTCGAGGTGAATTTTGGGAACCTTATTCTCGTTTTCAAGCCGCGATAGATGACGCATTAAAAGCAGGTTATATCGGTCAGAACCTTTTTGGATCAGGGCATGATTTTATGGTTAATGCCCATTTAGGTGCGGGTGCTTATATTTGTGGTGAAGAAACTGCATTATTAGAATCCCTAGAAGGAAAACAAGGTAAACCTCGTTTTAAACCACCATTTCCGGCAAGTTTTGGTTTGTATGGAAGACCAACCACCATTAATAATACAGAAACGTTAGCTTCTGTACCGGTTATTTTAGAAAAGGGTGGTAAGTGGTTCCTTGAAATGGGTAAACCTAATAATGGTGGCACTAAGTTGTATTGTGTTTCTGGTAATGTGAACAAACCTGGAAACTATGAAGTGCCTATGGGAATGCCTTTTTCTGACTTGCTTGAAATGGCCGGTGGAATGAAAGATGGTTATAAATTAAAAGCCGTTATTCCAGGTGGTTCATCAACACCTGTTATTCCGGGTGATTTGATGATGAATGTTAATATGGATTACGACTCTATTAGTAAAGCGGGATCTATGTTAGGTGCTGGTTCCGTAATTATTATTGATGATAAAGTTTGTATGGTGAAAGCATTGGCGAGATTAGCTCACTTTTATCATGATGAGTCATGTGGACAATGTACCCCATGCCGTGAAGGAACAGGGTGGTTAAAAAAAGTGGTTCACCGAATTGAGCATGGTCAAGGAAGACCAGAAGATTTAGAGCTGTTAGATAGTGTAGCTGGCAAAATAATGGGACGAACTATTTGTGCATTAGGGGATGCGGCAGCTATGCCGGTACAAAGTTTCCTCAAGCATTATCGTCCAGAGTTTGAATATCATATTGAACATAAAAAATGTATGGTATAGCAGGTTGAAATTAATAGTTATTATGTAATAAATCGTTGAAAAGAATAATAAAAGTTATTCTTATGATCCGTTTCTAATTTAAAGTGACCAAGAAAACACATGTTAGTAAATATTGAAATCAATGGAAAAAAACTTCAAGCAGAAAATGGAAAAATGCTGATTGAAGTGACAGATGAAGCAGGGATCCATATCCCACGTTTTTGTTACCATAAAAATTTATCTATTTCTGCTAATTGTAGAATGTGTTTGGTAGAAATTGAAAAAACCCCCAAACCCATGCCTGCTTGCTCCACTCCTGTTACTGAAGGAATGAAAATTTTCACTCGTTCTCATAAAGCATTAGCAGCACAAAAAGCGGTAATGGAGTTTTTATTAATTAACCATCCTTTAGATTGCCCTGTATGTGATCAAGGTGGAGAGTGCGATCTACAAGATATCTCTATTGGATTTGGAGATGGGGTATCACAATATGTAGAAGCTAAACGTGTGGTAAAAGATAAAAATCTTGGACCATTGATTGCAACTGATATGACGCGCTGTATTCACTGTACACGCTGTGTGAGATTCGGCAAAGAAATTGCCGGTTTAAGAGAAATGGGCATGGTCGGTCGTGGGGATTCCTCCGAGATCAGTACCTATATTGAGAAAAGCATCGACTCAGAGTTATCCGGGAATATTATTGATGTTTGTCCAGTGGGGGCATTAACTTCTAAGCCATTTCGCTTTCAAGCTCGCTCTTGGGAAATGGAAAAACACAATAGCATTGCCTTACATGATTGTGTGGGATCAAATATTGAATATCATACCCTGCGTGGTGAAATTAAACGTGTTGTTGCTAGAGAAAATCAAGATATCAATGATACATGGATCTCAGATAGAGACAGATTTTCATATTTGGGCTTAAATCATTCGGATCGTTTATTAGAGCCGATGGTTAAAAAAGATGGGAAATGGGAAGAAGCTAGTTGGGAAGATGCCCTATATGCGGCTACTAATATGTTTAAAAAATCGTCTAATAGCGATGGTGAAAGCGAAGTTGCTGCAATAGTGTCACCCTCATCTAGTATTGAGGAGTTATTTTTAGCACAGAAAGTTATTCGTGGTTTGGGCTCTAATAATATTGATCATCGTTTACGTCAAACTGATTTTCGGCAACAGAATAACGACCCTTTATACCCTGGTCTTGGGATGCCGATTAAAGAGCTTTCTAAACAAAATGCGTTTTTACTGGTTGCCTCTAATACTCGCAAAGAGCAGCCAATAATTGCACATCACATACGCCAAGCAGTGATTGCAAAAGGACGCAAAGCTAATGCTAAGGTTGCTTCGATATCAACAACATCGCAGTCGACAATTTATCCACTTGATACGGCTATTACTACTCAGGCGCAAAATATTCAAAATGAATTATTAGCAATTGCTAAAGTTATTATTTCGGATTTTTCAGCTAATCCTGAACCAGGCATGGCTGAATTATTATCCAGTGTGCAAGTGAATGACGAGCATAAGAAAATTGCTAATGCACTTAAAAATGCCGAAAAATCTGTGGTATTACTAGGAAGTATGGCCCAAACATTACCAGATTACTCCGAGTTACGCGTTATAGCTTCATTCGTTGCCGAGCATACATCCTCTACATTATCTTTATTAACTGCAGGTGCAAATACTTCGGGTGCGTATATCGCAGGAGCTGTCCCTCATAGAACTGCGGTTAATGCTTCAAAAACGAATGGTTTATCTGTGCAAGATATGTTTAACAAACCTTGCTCTACGTATTTATTACATGGTATTGAAGCAGAACGTGATCTTGAAAATCCACATAAAGCACTTTCCGTTTTAAAAGCAGCGCAAGTTGTTGTTATGACACCTTATGTGACTGATGTCATGAAAGATTATGCTGATGTTTTATTACCAACATCAAGTTATACTGAATCTTCGGGTACTTATATAAATATCGCTGGTAACTGGCAAAGTGTTCAAGCGGTTTCTGAGGCAAAAGGTCGTGCAAGACCTGCATGGAAAATTTTACGGGTGTTAGGGAATCTGTTGGATATTTCAGAAATGGATTATTTAAGTTCTGAAGAAGTTAAAAATGAATTGGCGGCAATGTATGCCAGTGCAACTTCAGAAACAAAAATTTCTTGGACTTGCCCAGGTAAAGTTTCCAGTCAGGCATCTACAACTACCCATCGTTTAAGTGAACAACCAATTTATTCTGTAGATAGTGTGGTAAGACGTGCCACTGCTTTACAACAAACTGTTGATGGTGAAATACAAGAACTTGTACGAATTAACCCACAAATGGCAAGCCAAAAAGGCGTGACTGATGGTGATAAAATTACCTTGTCTCAAGGTGATGCAAGTTGTGAAAGTGAAGTAAAAATTGATGCTGCAATTCCTGATAATTGTGTTTATATTTCATTAGGAACAATAGTGGCAAGTAAAATGAGCAGCAGTTTTAGTGAAATTAAACTGACTAAATAGTGACTGAACCAAAATTAGTGTGAAGAGATAATCTATGGAACTTCTTTTATCCATTTATGAGATACCAGTAATCAATATTTTAGTTAAAATTATTGTGATATTGGTTCCGATACTACTTTCTGTAGCTTATTTTACGTTAGCTGAACGTAAAGTAATTGGTTATATGCAGGTTCGTATTGGACCAAACCGTGTCGGACCTAGGGGAGGATTACAACCTATAGCTGATGCTGTCAAGTTGATGTTTAAGGAAATTATTTTTCCTGATGATGCTAACCGTACCTTATTTATTATCGCCCCAATTATCTCGATCGCAACAGCCCTAGCCGCATGGGCAGTGGTTCCATTTGGATCGGAACTAATTCTGTCTGATATTAATGTGGGATTAATTTATATTTTAGCAATGACATCTATTGGTGTTTATGGGGTTATTATTGCTGGCTGGGCTTCAAATTCTAAATACGCTATTTTAAGTACCTTAAGATCGGCCGCTCAAATAGTTTCTTATGAAATAGCGATGGGATTTGCTTTAGTGGGTGTGGTAATGGCTGCTAGAAGTTTAAACCTTGGGGATATTGTTGATGGCCAAAGTGGCTCCGGAATATGGGGGTGGTATGTATGGCCCTTATTACCTTTATTTTTTATTTACTTCATATCGGGTGTAGCAGAAACAAATCGTGCGCCATTTGATGTGGCTGAAGGTGAATCAGAGATAGTTGCAGGTTTTCACGTTGAATATTCAGGAATTTTATTTGCCCTATTTTTCTTGGCTGAATATGCCAACATGATACTGATCTCATTACTCGCTGGACTATTATTCTTAGGTGGTTGGTTATCACCCTTTCAAAATATCGAATTTATGGGGCTAGGTTCTACTTTCTTAGCCTCCTCTAGCATTGTATGGTTAATCGCTAAAACAACTATCTTTATGTTTTTATTTTTATGGTTTAGAGCGACTTTCCCAAGATATCGTTATGATCAAATCATGCGCTTAGGTTGGAAGGTATTTATTCCAATCACAATAGTTTGGATTTATGTTGTAGGGCTCATGTACTACTTTGAGTTGGCACCATGGTTTTTAAAAGCACTTTAATTTAAATATATCTGCAAAAGATAGCACTGGATGAAAGTATGAGAGCATTAACACAATTTATTCGCAGTTTATTCTTAATTGAACTTTTTAAAGGACTCGGATTAACAGGAAGGTATTTTTTTGCGACAAAAATTACCGTCCAATATCCGGAAGAAAAAACGCCACAGTCTTTTCGTTTTCGTGGTAAACATGCTTTACGTCGTTATGAGAATGGGGAAGAGCGTTGTATTGCTTGTAAATTATGTGAAGCCACTTGCCCTGCGATGGCAATCACAATTGATTCAGAAGAAAGAGAAGATGGTAGTCGCCGTACTACTCGTTACGATATTGATTTAACGAAGTGTATTTTTTGCGGTTTTTGTGAAGAGTCTTGCCCTGTTGATTCTATTGTTGAAACCCGAGTTTTTGAATACCATGGTGAAACAAGAGAAGATTTATATATGACAAAAGAAAAATTGTTAGCGATGGGTGATTTACATGAAGCACAAATTGCTGCAGATAGAGAAAGTGACGCAAAATATCGATAAGCCTATTTTGATGTATTTTTTAAATGACACTGCTGTTAAAGAATGCTATCGTTGCACAAGTTTTTTAGAGTTGTTTTAAAATAACAAGCCACACTAATGTATTAATATTTAGCTTCAAATTGGAAATTTTATGGAATTAATAATTTTTTATGCTTTTTCTGCAATTTTAATTGTTGCAGCGTTAATGATGATTACAGTTAAAAATACTGTAGTGGCAGCGTTTTATCTGGTTTTATGTTTTTTTGCAACAGCACCGATTTGGTTATTACTCGAAGCTGAATTTTTAGCCGTTGTACTGGTTCTAGTATATGTTGGTGCGGTAATGGTGTTATTCTTATTTGTGGTGATGATGTTAGACATCAATATGGCTACCATGAGAAAAGGGTTTGTCAATAACTTGCCGGTAGGGATATTAACTGCTATTGCGATGTTTTCAACCATGTTGATGGTATTTAACTCGGGACAGTTTAGCTTAGATAAATACGCTGCTCCTGCTAGGCATGCATCAGACTATAGTAATACGTCTGAATTAGGTTATTTGCTATATACTGAATACTTATTGCATTTTGAAGTGGCAGCGGTAATTTTATTAGTAGCAATTATTGCGGCAATTAGTTTAACGTTAAGACGCAGACCAAACACTAAACACCAAAATATTGATAAACAAGTTCTTGTTAACAAGGATCGTCTAAATGTTGTTAAAGTTACAGCATCTAAAAGAAAATAAGGCAAATAAGAGGTTTTTGCGTAATGATTAGTTTGACTCACTTTTTAGTTCTTGGTGCCATTTTATTTAGCATCAGTATGGCTGGTATTATTATTAATCGTAAAAACGTCATATTGTTATTGATGTGTGTTGAGTTAATGTTGTTAGCGGTAAATATGAATTTTGTAGCGTTTTCATATTTCTTAGATAATGCGATAGGGCAGGTATTTGTGTTCTTTATTCTTACAGTGGCAGCCGCAGAAGCAGCAATTGGTCTGGCCATATTAGTTGTATTATTTAGAAATAAACGTACCATAAATGTTGAAGATTTAGATACATTAAAAGGATAATTTAAGTGTTTGAGACATATTCTAATCTACAGGTATACCTAGCTATTGTTTTAGCTCCATTGTTTGCCTCTGTTATGGTAGGTATTTTTGGAACCTATATGTCACGTGCATTAGCACATAGGATGACAATTATAGGCGTGGCTATTTCTTTTGTTTTATCCTTAGTTGTTTTTAACTATCATGTATTAAATGATATGCCAGATTTTAATGCTAATGTTTACACTTGGCTTAAAACTGAGGCTTTTACCTTTTCAGTTGGTTTTTTAATCGACCATTTAACGGCGATTATGTTAGTGGTTGTCAGTTTTGTTTCATTAATGGTTCATATTTATACCATTGGTTATATGGCTGATGATAGCGGTTATAAACGTTTCTTTAGTTATATTTCTCTTTTTACCTTTTCTATGTTTATGTTAGTTATGGCTAACAACTTTTTACAGCTATTTTTTGGTTGGGAAGCGGTTGGTTTAGTTTCCTATTTATTGATTGGATTTTATTTCAAAAAAGAAACGGCAATTTTTGCTAACATGAAAGCATTTTTAGTTAATCGTGTTGGTGACTTTGGATTTATTCTAGGTGTTGCAGCAGTACTGATGTATTTCAACACCTTAGATTATATGGAAGTTTTTCAAAATGTTGATGCTGTAAAAGATCTAACAGTAGAAGTAATTCCGGGTAGTGTTTGGTCTGTTATTACTATGATTTGTATCTTATTGTTTATTGGGGCAATGGGCAAATCAGCACAAGCACCTTTACATGTTTGGCTTCCTGACTCAATGGAAGGTCCTACACCTATTTCGGCATTAATCCACGCTGCGACAATGGTAACAGCAGGTATCTTTATGGTAAGTAGAATGTCGCCATTATTTGAGCTATCTGATACAGCTCTTACCTTTGTAATGTTAACAGGTGCTTTTACAGCGTTCTTTATGGGATTATTAGGTATTATTCAAAACGACATTAAACGCGTTGTTGCTTATTCCACATTATCTCAACTAGGTTATATGACTGTTGCATTGGGTGTTTCTAGTTATTCGGTTGCAATTTTCCACCTAATGACTCACGCCTTTTTTAAAGCTTTATTGTTCTTAGCAGCAGGTTCAGTGATTATTGGCATGCATCATGTTCAAGATATTCGACAAATGGGTAATTTGAAAAAGTATATGCCGATAACTTATGTGACATTCTTAATCGGTACGCTTGCATTAATTGGTTTCCCTGGTTTATCTGGTTTTTTCTCAAAAGATAGCATTATTGAAGCGGTTCATTTCTCCCAATTACCTGGCTCTGGCATAGCTTATGCCGCAGTATTATTTGGGGTGTTTGTTACAGCATTTTATAGCTTACGTTTATTGTTTGTGGTCTTTCATGGTAAAGAACGAATGGATGATCATACTAAACATCACCTACATGAATCACCTTGGGTAGTTACAGTTCCATTAGTATTATTGGCTATTCCTTCTATTTTCATAGGTGGGCTATCGATTGACTCTATGCTTTTTGGTGAATACTTTGGTAACTCTATTTTTGTTGATAATGAGATCCATCAAAGCATGCATAAAATGCACGAGTTAAATCATGGTGGTGCTTTTGGCATGGTTATCCACTCTTTAACTTCATTACCATTTTTTATGATGCTTGCTGGTGCGGCTAGTGCATGGTATTTGTATATCAAAGAACCAGCTCTACCTGAAAAAATAAAGAATTCTATTAAACCTCTTTACAATATACTTGAAAATAATTATGGCTTTGATCAATTCAATCAGTTCTTCTTTGCTGGTGGAGCGAGAAAGCTTGGTGGTTTATTCTCATCTGTAGGTGATGCTGTGCTTATTGATGGTTATATGGTAAATGGTAGTGCAAGAGTAGTAGGGTGGTTTTCTGGTGTGTTGCGTCATATACAAACAGGTTATTTATACCATTATGCTTTCTCTATGATTTTCGGTTTGATCATCTTACTTGCTTTCTTGTTGTTTTAACTATCTTCGTAGTTCGCTCTTCGTATTTCGTTGATAAGCAAGAATATTAACTAATAATTTGAATTAAAAGGTAATAATACATGTTTTCAGAATTGCCGCTATTGAGCCTCGTAATATGGATCCCTATCATCGGTGGTCTATTGGTTCTAGTGACGGGTAATAAAAATGCTGTTGAAGCTAAGGTTTTATCCTTATTAATTACTATCGTTACCTTCTTGTTGTCAATTTTCCTTTATACTGATTTTGATGTGAGCACTTCAGACATGCAGTTTTCGGAAATGCATACCTGGATCCCTGCTTTTAATATCAATTACACACTAGGTGTAGACGGCTTATCAATGCCTTTGATCATCTTAACGACTTTTATTACGGTATTAGTTGTTATTTCTGCCTGGAAAGTAATTACCTTTAAAGCCGAACAATATATGGCCTCATTTTTAATTCTTGAAGGATTAATGATTGGTGTATTTGCAGCACTTGATGCCATGTTGTTCTATGTCTTCTGGGAAGCAATGTTAATACCGATGTTTATTATTATTGGTATTTGGGGTGGACCAAACCGTGTTTATGCAACCATTAAGTTTTTCATATATACCTTTTTAGGCTCGGTATTAATGCTGGTTTCATTTTTGTATATGTATTGGCATGCTGCTGAGATTAATGGCGTAGGTACTTTTTCAATTTTAGAACTTCATACCTTGCCATTAAGTCTGAATGCACAAATATTGATTTTCCTTGCCTTTTTACTTGCATTTGCAGTAAAAGTTCCTATGTGGCCTGTGCATACTTGGTTACCGGACGCTCACGTAGAAGCACCAACAGGAGGTTCAGTAATACTAGCGGCAATCATGCTTAAATTAGGGGCGTATGGTTTTGTCCGCTTTAGTTTACCCATTACACCTGATGCAAGCCAAACCCTAGATTGGCTGGTGATTTTATTATCACTCATCGCAATTGTTTATATCGGCTTAGTTGCATTAGTTCAATCGGACATGAAAAAATTGGTGGCTTATTCATCTATTTCCCATATGGGTTTTGTTACTTTAGGTTTCTTCTTGTTATGGCAGATCCAGTCAACCACAGGTGCTGATATTGGTGCAGGTATGGGACTTGAAGGTGCAATGGTGCAGATGGTTTCTCATGGTTTTATTTCAGGTGCGATGTTCTTAAGTATTGGTGTTTTATACGATAGAGTACATAGCCGTGAAATTAGTGCTTATGGTGGGGTAATTAACACCATGCCAGCATTTACTACTTTCGCGGTATTTTTTGCCATGGCTAATGCAGGTTTACCTGGTACTTCTGGTTTCGTGGGAGAGTTTATGGTAATTATGGCCTCATTTAAAGCAAATTTCTGGTATGCGTTTTTAGCTGCAATCACATTAATTGTTGGTGCTGCATATACCCTGTGGATGGTTAAACGCGTATTTTATGGTGAAGTGGCAAATGATAATGTGGCACAATTAAAAGATTTGGATGGTAGAGAATTCTTTATCATGACATTATTGGCTCTGTGTGTATTGTTTGTTGGTTTATGGCCAGATCCTTTACTAGAGGTGATGCATGCCTCAGTTGATAATTTATTAACGCATATACAAATAAGTAAATTATAAAAGTATTACAATTTTATAATTAGCAGATAAAACATATTAAAGCGTACTTTGAGAAGGAAATAATGACTACATTTTTAGCGGATATAAATTTGGCATTGCCCGAAGCATTTTTATTAATGATGATATCTATTATTTTGATAGTAGATTTGTTTTTAAAAGATGAAACACGAGGTGCAACTTATATTTTGTCTCTGGTAAGCCTAATTGTTACTGCAGCACTAGTGTTTACTGGATTTGGTGACGAAACTAAAACAGCTTTTTACGGCTCCTTTATCGTTGATCCAATGGCAACTATCTTAAAAACTATTTTATTGTTAGTTGTGGCCGCAGTTTTTGTTTATGCAAGAGATTATCTGATTGATAGAAATTTTTACAAAGGTGAATTTTTTACCTTAAGTTTGTTTGGTACATTAGGTATGATGCTGATGGTTTCTTCATCTAACTTCTTAACCTTATACCTTGGGCTTGAGCTATTATCCTTATCGATGTACGCACTGGTTGCTTTACAACGAGATTCATCCATTGCTGCTGAAGCCGCAATGAAATATTTTGTCCTTGGCGCTATTGCATCGGGTATGTTGTTATATGGTATTTCTATTATATTTGGTGTATGTAACTCTTTGGGCTTTACAGAGATTAGTGTCGCAATTCAAAACTCTGATAACCGAATTGCATTAAGCTTTGGTTTAGTCTTTATTATCTTAGGTGTGGCCTTTAAATTAGGAGCTGTGCCTTTTCATATGTGGATGCCAGATGTTTATCATGGCTCTCCTAGTGCCATAACTCTCTACATTGCGACTGCACCAAAAATTGCTGCCTTTGTGATGTTATATCGTGTACTGGTTGATGCTATGCCTTCCTTATTAGTAGATTGGCAAGCCATTTTAATTTTCTTATCATTTGCTTCCATGTTTGTAGGTAATATTATTGCAATAGCTCAAACAAACTTAAAAAGAATGTTCGCTTACTCAACAATATCTCATGTTGGTTTTATACTCATAGGTATTTTGACTGGAACTAAAGCGGGTTATGCTGCTTCTATGTTTTATATTATTGCATATGTTTTAATGAGTTTAGCAGCTTTTGGTATGATCTTACTGATGAGTAGAGCAGGGTTTGAAGCGGATAAAATTGATGACTTTAAAGGCCTAAATCGTAAAAGTCCTTGGTTTGCCTTTATTATGTTGATCACTTTATTCTCTATGGCTGGTGTGCCACCCATGTTAGGTTTCTGGGCTAAAATTACTGTACTACAAGAAGCTGTTAATGCTGGTTTTATCTGGTTAGCAATTGCGGGTGTAGTTGCTTCAATTATTGGTGCTTTCTATTATTTGAGAGTTGTTAAAGTCATGTACTTTGATAAGCAAGAAGATGATACGCCAATACAAGCCAGTATGGATATGCGTTTATTACTGAGTGTTAATGGTGTTTCAATTTTAGTACTTGGAATTTTTCCAGCAGCATTATTATCGCTTTGCATTAATGCTTTTTAAATTAATTTAAAATTAAGCTTGCAAATTTTAAAACAAACAGTATAATACACCACTTCTGATGCGGGGTGGAGCAGTCTGGTAGCTCGTCGGGCTCATAACCCGAAGGTCATAGGTTCAAATCCTGTCCCCGCTACCAATATCATTTC
>CAYMMQ010000050.1:11843-15563 GCA_964391585.1 uncultured Ectothiorhodospiraceae bacterium | reverse complement strand
GCCAGTTCTGATCTGTATCACCATAAACTAAAAACTCTGAATTTAACAAGGAGTCTTTGGTGTTGTAGCGTAGAGGGTTCAAATTCAGATCAACTAAGAAACCACCCGCTTCTTCCACAATACATTGTGCGGCAGCGGTATCCCACTCTGATGTTGGACCTAATCGAGCATATAAATCTGCACTACCTTCTGCAATCAGACAGGATTTTAATGAACTGCCCATATGATGATAATCAACTTCACCAAGATGTTTCATCATCTGGGTAAACCCTGGACTTGGGGGACTATTGCCACAAGCTACAATCAAAGGTGAACGACGTTGATTACAGACCACTAATTTTTCAGCTTTACCATTATTGATGACCCTATAAGCACCATCACCTCGAATAGCATAATACAGAGTTTTAGTTACTGGAGCATAAATCACTCCTAAAATAGACTGATGATTTTCAATTAAAGCGATATTAACGCTATATTGCCCATTTTGCTTAATAAATTCTTTTGTTCCATCCAAAGGGTCAACTAACCAATAGCTTGACCATAGTTTTCTTTGTTGAAAAGGCGGGATAACAGACTCTTCAGAAATAATAGGAAAGTTGCCACTCATTTTTGATAACCCGTCAACAACGACTTGATTGGCGATTAAGTCTGCATTAGTAACAGGAGTTGCATCAGCTTTATATTCAACCGTAATATTTTCATTCTCTGCCGCTAAAATAGCCTCTCCAGTATCTAAAGCCAACTTTAGCACCTCGGGTAAAAGCTGTGCTAAAACAGATGTTTCTAAATCAAAAGCCATACATTTATAACCTCTTTTGTATTGTTCTTAACAGAAAGCTATCACAAAACAGCATCACATGGAATTTTTAACTAAGGTACTAAAAAAAACCCTTCACGACAAGCATCTTACGACTATTATTCTAAACTTGATTATGTCAGACTTATGGATAACAATAAATAAATTACGCTATCACACTTGGAAAAAATATACTACCGCTTATTATTGGAGTTTGATTATCGATGAAAATTTTTGATTGGCAAGAAATTGATACTGTTTTACTGGATATGGATGGGACTTTATTGGATTTACACTTTGATAATTATTTTTGGCTAGAGTATTTACCACAACAATACGCTTTAAAAAAAGATATTCCCGTGTCAGAAGCAAAACAGCAGTTAACAAAACATTATCAAGATATTGAAGGCACCATGAATTGGTATTGTTTGGATTATTGGGATAAACAGCTGGATATGGATATTGCTTTCTTAAAGCACCATGTTAGTCATCTAATTCAATACCACCCTCATACCGAAGATTTTTTAGACCAGCTTAAATCAATGGGGAAAAATCGGATTTTAGTGACCAATGCCCACCCTAAAAGTTTGGCATTAAAATTAGAAAAAACCAATTTATCTGATCATCTTGAACAAATTATTAGCTCTCACGAAATCGGTTTTGCTAAAGAGGAAAATCAATTTTGGCAGCAATTACAACTGCAAACCCAGTTTAATCCTGAAAAAACATTATTAGTGGAAGATAATATTCGCATTTTACATTGTGCTAAACATTTTGGGGTTAAGCATTTACTTGCTATCTTGCAGCCTGATTCTCAACTAGAAAAAAGAATCGTCAATGACTTTCCTGCAATCCATCATTTCGGTGAAATTATTTAATCTGAAGCAGCAAAGTTTTTTTCGACATAAGTGAATAACTCCTGATATGAGGTGAAGTACAACTCAAACCCTTCTTCCGCTGGACTGTCATATTCGCAATAATCGTTATCATATTCTTGACAAATAGCTGGTCGTTGCAAATAAATGCTACAACGACCGTTTTCCTCTAAGTGCTCACACTCGGTTAAGAAAAGTAAAAACCAACCATCATCATCTTTATACACATGGACATTTTTATGCGAAATCTGCCATAAAATTTGCTCAAAGTCAGACTTTTCATCCGGTGTGTCGATTTGCTGAGTGACATAAGTACAGCAAATACTTTTAACACACTTCTGGCACTTTTGGTCGGAATTATTATCGACTACAGTGTTAATTTTGACATCCATAACTTATACTCAAAGAATTATTTTAATATAGAGTCAGCTTTATGTACTTAAATACTTTTTACAAAGTAAAGCAAAGCGAAGAGTATCACTCCTTTATAATTCGTGTTTTTGTTGGTTTATTTGCTTCTTTTTTTACTGGTATAGGCTTATATCTTAATATTTTTCACTTTGACTTTCACTATTACCTACTGATTTCAAGTTCATTTTTTTTACTTTCGTTTTTGATCTTTTTAGATATCTTTCGCCAGTTATCTTCATCATACAGACGATATCTTACCTTATTTATTGATGTTAGCTATACCTCGCTAACCTTATTAGTCACCATTGGTGATACCCATATCGTTTGGTTATTTTACATTTGGTTATATATTGGTTATGCCACACGATATGGTAAATCATATTTATTTGCAGCCCAGGTTTTAACTCTTTTTCAATATAATCTCATCCTAATATATAGCAATAGTTGGCCAGACAATTATTTGGATTTATCTGCACAAATGTTGGTGTTGTTTTTATTACCGATTTATCTATTATCTATGATCGAAAGGTTGCAACTCGCTAAACTAGAAGCAGAAAATATGGCTAAAATTAAAAGCCATTTTCTCACGAGTATGTCCCATGAAATACGCACACCCTTAAATGGCATTATTGGCAGCAGCCATCTATTACAAAAAACCGAGTTAAATACCGAACAAAAAAAGTTTTGTCTGGCCTTACATTATTCGAGTGAGTTATTACACACATTAATAGATAACATCTTAGATATTGAAAAAATTGAAGCTAATAAACTCAGTATTAGACAAGCCAGCTTTTCATTAGCTCAATGTATCAATGAAGTGGTTCATAGTGTACTTTATTTTGCCAACTCAAAAGGTTTGCAATTAAATACAACAATTGATCCGCAGTTACCGGACATACTCATTGGTGATAAACAACGAATCAGTCAAGTATTACTGAATTTGCTGAGCAATGCAATTAAGTTTACCCAGCATGGTCATATTGATTTGAGTGTCAAGCTAATACAGCAGCAACAAAATGCTTATCTTATCAACTTTCAAGTCAGTGATACCGGACTGGGGGTCGCAAAAGAAAATCAGGAAAATATTTTTAAAGAGTTTTCTCAGTTTAATCCCAAACAAAATGAAATTATCTTAGGCTCAGGCTTGGGTATGGCGATCAGCAAAGAACTTGCTGAGTTAATGCATGGCAATATTCAATTAACAAGTGACTTAGGTAAGGGCTCAACTTTTATCATGACTTTACCTTTAAATATCGCTCCCCAAGAGAATATCAATGATTCAAACTTAGTAACTGAACAAGCAAGTAAGGACCATGTGGTGAAAAAATGTCATATTTTGATTGCTGAAGATGATGATATTAATGCAATGATCTTAAGCCAGTTTTTACAAGATTTAGGTCATAGTAGTGAGCGCGTATTAAATGGGCAACAAACATTTGAGAAAATTACGGATAATAATCAAACTACACAATTTGATTTAGTGTTTATGGATTTGCACATGCCGCAATTGTCAGGCATTGAAGTAACAGAAAAACTTCGCAAACAAAATATAATGACTCCTATTGTTGGCTTAACCGCTAATGCGACTAATGAACAGAAAAATCATTGCTTAGAAGTCGGCATGAATGCTTTTTTAAC
>CAYMMQ010000050.1:10436-11743 GCA_964391585.1 uncultured Ectothiorhodospiraceae bacterium | reverse complement strand
GGAAATGATATAGTGAAAACACTATCCAGACAGGCGCATATTGTTCGAAATACCAATGAAACTCAAATTGAGGTGAAAATTAACCTTGATGGTAGCGGAGTATGCCAACTAAGTACTGGCGTGCCATTTTTAGAGCATATGATGGAACAAATCGCCAGACATGGTTTGATCGATATAGAGATCGATGCTGTAGGAGATTTACATATTGACAGTCATCATACGGTAGAAGATATTGGCATTAGTCTTGGACAAGCTGTTTTTCAAGCCATTGCAGACAAAAAAGGCATTAACCGCTATGGCCATGCTTATGTGCCTTTAGATGAGGCGCTTAGTCGAACTGTTATTGATTTCTCAGGTAGGCCAGAGTTAGTGGATACAGTTATTTATCCTCAGGCTAAGCTGGGGGACTTTGATACTGAGTTGTTACATGAATTTTTTCAGGGTTTTGTTAATCATGCTATGGTGACTTTACATATTGATAATCTTAAAGGTAAAAATACCCACCATATCGCAGAAACCGTATTTAAATCCTTTGGTCGTGCCTTACGCATGGCAGTAAGTATTGATGAGCGTATGGGAAATACCATTCCTTCTACTAAAGGCTCGTTATAAACTCGTTAGCATAGAATAAATTAGGAAAAAAAGTGAAACAAATACGGAAAAAGATCAATGACTAAAATTGCTGTGATTGATTATGGTATGGGTAACCTGCACTCTGTTGCTAAAGCATTACAACATGCGGATACTGAAAACAAAGCTGAAATTCTGGTAACGGCTGATCCCAAGCTCATTAGAGATGCCGACAAAATTCTATTACCTGGTGTTGGTGCTATGCGAGATTGTATTGGTGAAATGCAAGGCTTAGATTTATTTGCATTAATCCAAGAAGTTGCCCAAAACAAACCATTTTTAGGTATTTGTATTGGCATGCAAGCCTTATTGAGCAAAAGTGAAGAAAATAACGGAGTTGACTGTTTAAACCTCATCCCTGGTAAGGTAAGACACTTAGCAAAAGGTTTTTCAGCAGATAACTTACCACTTAAAATTCCTCATATGGGCTGGAATGGCGTACAGCAAGAAATACAGCATCCACTATGGAACAACATCAAACAACAAGAGCGGTTTTATTTTGTTCATAGTTATGTGGTAGAAACAGAAAATAAGCAACATATTGCAGCAAGTGCGACTTATAGCGAAACATTTACGGCTGCCATCTGCAAAGATAATATTTTTGCGGTACAATTTCACCCAGAAAAAAGTGCTACTGCAGGTTTGCAGCTTTATGCCAACTTTATTAGCTGGGACGG
>CAYMMQ010000050.1:3156-10336 GCA_964391585.1 uncultured Ectothiorhodospiraceae bacterium | reverse complement strand
TTATGTGTTCGCCTTAGACGTGGCGTTATGGAAGATAATACCGTATTTTCCGATCACCCTGTTGAAGTAGCTGCTCGCTGGCATCAACTCAAGGCTAAACGCTTACACTTAGTTGATCTGAATGGCGCATTTGCAGGCAAACCTGTTAATGGCGAGATCATTACCGAAATCACCCGGACTTATCCAGATTTACCCGTAGAAATAGGCGGTGGAATAAGAGATATAGCAACCATAGAAGCCTATATTAAAGCGGGGGTAGCATATGTCATTATTGGCACTCAGGCGGTTAAAGATCCGGATTTTGTCAAATTAGCCTGTAAAGAATTTCCTAATCAAGTGATTGTTGGTTTGGATGCGAACAAAGACAAGGTGGCAATCAATGGCTGGGCAGAAGAGTCTAATTATACGGTGACTGATTTAGCTAAACGCTTTGAAAATGATGGAGTCAATGCCATTATTTATACCGATATTGCCAGAGATGGTATGATGCAAGGTGTTAATGTAGAGAGCACGGTTAAATTGGCAGAAGCCATCAATATTCCGGTCATCGCATCGGGTGGGATCACTAATTTAGATGATATTAAAGCTTTATGTAAAGTTGCTTCATCTGGGATCAGTGGCGCAATTACCGGTCGAGCAATTTATGAAGGCAGTTTAGACTTCGCAGCTGCTCAAGACTTAATTGAACAACTTATTCCTTCAAGTTAAGATAAAAACTATGAGCTTAGCAAAAAGAATTATACCCTGTTTAGATGTTGATAATGGCCGTGTGGTAAAAGGCGTTCAATTTGTTGATATTCGTGATGCCGGCGATCCGGTAGAGGTTGCAAGACGATATAATCAAGAAGGTGCTGATGAAATCACCTTTTTAGATATTACAGCTACTCATGAAGGTCGCGATAGTATTATTCATGTGGTTGAAGCAGTTGCTGATGAAATTTTTATTCCATTAACAGTTGGTGGAGGTATTCGTACCGTTGCAGATGTTAGAACAATGCTCAATGCAGGAGCCGATAAAGTTGCAATTAACTCAGCAGCCGTATCTAATCCTGATTTTGTACGAGAAGCGGCAGAAAAGTTTGGTAACCAATGTATTGTCGTGGCGATTGATGCTAAACAGGTCATTGAAACAGATGGAAGCAGAAGCTGGGAAATATTTACTCATGGTGGACGTAAGCCAACCGGATTAAATGCCATTGAATGGGCTAAAAAAATGGTCGCTTATGGCGCTGGAGAATTATTAGTCACCAGTATGGATTGTGATGGTACCAAAAATGGTTTTGATATTCCATTAACTCGCGCTATCAGTGATGCGGCTTCTGTGCCTGTGATTGCCTCAGGAGGTGTAGGTAATTTACAACATCTTGCCGATGGTATTACTCAAGGTCATGCCGATGCTGTATTAGCCGCTAGTATTTTTCATTTTTCTCAATATAGTATTGGACAAGCGAAACAATTTATGGCCGCTCAAGGCATTGAAGTCAGGTTATGAGCAGAAGCTGGATCGATGAATTAAAATGGGATAAGGACGGTTTAATCCCCGCCATAGCTCAAGATGAAAGCAGCCTTAAAATATTAATGTTTGCCTGGATGAATCGTGAATCATTAGCCTTAACTCAACAAACAGGTTATGCCGTGTATTGGTCCCGCTCCAGACAAAAACTTTGGGCAAAAGGCGAAGAGTCAGGGCATCAACAAAAAGTCAGTGATATTCATAGCGACTGTGATAAAGATGTCATCTTGCTTAAAATAAAACAAGTGGGTGGTATTGCCTGTCATACTGGGCGAGAAAGTTGCTTTTATCATCAATTACAACATCAACAATGGCAAGCAACAGAGGCCGTTATTAAAGATCCTAAACAAATTTATGCAAAATAATATACTACATCAATTGGATTCTATTTTAGAGCAACGTAAATCAGCTGAAGCAGACTCATCTTATGTCGCCAGCCTTTATCATAAGGGTTTAAACAGCATTTTAAAAAAAGTTGCCGAAGAAGCTGGTGAAACTATTATTGCGGCTAAAGATGGAAAAAAAGAAGATATTATTTATGAAACTGCCGACTTATGGTTTCATTCACTGGTTATGCTAAGCCATCTTGGGTTAAACTCTGAAGATGTGTTAAAAGAGCTAGAACGACGCTTTGGTTTATCCGGCATTGAAGAAAAACAACAACGGAAAAAATAAACGATATGGAAGATTGCTTATTTTGTAAAATAGTTGCTGGGGAAATACCGGCTGACATTGTCTATCAAGATGATAAGGTGTTGGTATTTAAAGATTTGTACCCAAAAGCGGAAACGCATTTATTAATTATTCCCAAAACGCATTATCAAGATCTACCGGATATGGCTACTAACGCTCCCGAGTTAACAGCATATTTAATGACTAAAATTGGCGATATCGCTGATCAGCAACAACTTACAAATGGTTTTCGTACCATTTTAAATACAGGTAAAGGTGGTGGTCAGGTTATTTTCCATCTACATGCACATATTTTAGCGGGAAAAAACCTACCCGGTTTCTAAGCATATTTTGATTATTGGAGTTTATTATGGGATTTGGCGTAACAGAGTTATTAATTATTCTTGCTATTGTGTTGGTACTTTTTGGTGCTAAAAAATTACGCAATATCGGTGGTGATGTCGGTGGAGCTATCAAAAACTTTAAAAACGAGATGAAAGCCGAAGAAGCAACTGAAAAAAAAACTAATGAAGCCATTAATAAAAATGACAGTATTGATGCAGTTGCTGATGTTAGTGATGAAAGCAGTAACGTAGAAAGTTCAAAAGTATCTTAAATCGCTATATCACCATTTATGCTCTAATTCATTATGTTTGATATTGGTTTTTGGGAACTGGCGATTATTGGCATTGTTGCTTTATTGGTGATTGGACCTGAGCGTTTGCCAGCTGTTGCACGAACTGCCGGCAAATGGGTGGGAAAAGTGAATCGTTTTGTCGCAACCATCAAAGAAGATATTGACAAAGAAATAAAAAATGAAGATTTACAAAATATTTTAGATCAACAAAAGCAATTAGAAGAAGAATTTAAAAAAGTTGCTACTCAAACTAAGCAAACGGTCAATGATATTGAAAATGACCTTAGCTCAAAAGAAACCACAAACACTGCTAATGAAAATACTTTGAGCAATAAAACAGTTAATAAAAACTGAACTCACTCGTGTCACCCTTGTCTAATTATAATCTAAACCATGTCCTCATCATCAGAACATTTCAGTAGCAATACACAGGATCCATCTCAAGAGCAAAGTTTTGTTTCTCACTTAGTTGAGTTACGTGATCACTTATTAAAATCAGTCATTTTTATTTTAGTTGTTTTTTTGTGCTTATTTAGTTTTGCCAATGATATTTATTCGCTCTTATCTGCGCCACTATTAGCATCACTTCCGCATGGCGCAACGATGATTGCCACGGGTGTAGCATCACCATTCTTGACCCCATTTAAACTCAGTTTAGTCTTATCGGTTTTCATCGCCATGCCTTATTTACTCTACCAAATTTGGAGTTTTATCGCCCCTGGTCTTTACCAAAACGAAAAACGTATTGCCTTACCATTATTAGTAACCAGTATTATTTTATTTTATAGTGGGATGTTATTTGCTTATTATCTGGTTTTTCCTATTATGTTTGCCTTTTTTACCGCCACCACACCAGATGGTGTCACCATGATGACAGACATTAGCCAATATTTAGATTTTATCTTAAAAATGTTTTTTGCATTTGGTGTTGCTTTTGAAGTACCCATTGCAACAATTTTGCTCATTATTTCCGGAGTTGTTAGTGCCGAAAAATTAGTTGAAAAACGTCCCTATGTGATAGTAGGTGCCTTTGTTTTAGGTATGTTGCTCACCCCTCCTGATATTATCTCACAAACGCTATTAGCCATTCCCATTTGGTTTTTATTTGAACTTGGCATTATTTTTTCCAAAATTATCAGTAAAAAAGTAACCATAAGCGATAGTTGATATGCGTTTTAATCAACAAATCTTATTTATTACTTTATTTTTTTTATCCGTTATAAAACCGTTTACAGGAGAAAATGCTAATCGTTATATGGGAGCGGCAGTTTTTGCTTTACTCTGTGCTTTATGTCTTTATACTTTTTTTTCTCAAGAAAAATGGCGAAGCCTAAAAGGCTATTACCTTGAGCTCTGTCTATTCATTATATTTATTGCTATTAACTTACTTTCCATTGCTATCAATTTAGACAATTATGCAAATTTCCAACACATTATTATTTTCGCCTTTGCCTCTATCGCTGTTTTTAGTTCTCTTTTTTTATCTTTATGGTTATTTTCACGCCATCATAATGCAACTTCCCGCTTAGGATGGATAGTTGTTTTTATCTTGGCCATTATTGCCTTATGGCAAATTATCGACTATCCCAGTTCCACTATTATCACTCAGTATTTTGTCAGTAGCGACATTATTCAAAATGGTGGCAAAACAATTAGCTCTATCACTCGATGGCATACTATTTTTGGCGTTATGGCCGCTTTTGCCAGTATTTTATTAATTCAATTAAGCTTGCAAAAATACTATTTTTTCCCCAGTTTTCCACAACTATCTATTTTGATCACGATAATTTTACTTTTGATATTGTTATATACCGGTTTTCTAAGCCAGTCTCGAAATTTTTTATTGGTTTTAGCTATCGGCTTGATCTTATTATTACCAAGATTATTTCAAATTTCAGCAAAAACGCTACTGCTGATAATGGTAAGTCTAATACTATTTGCCCACTTGATGTTATTACAAAATGATCAATTACGAAAAGATTATGGGCAAATTTTTCCTTATATCGAAAAGATCGCGCAACATCAACTTCCTCAAGTGAACGATTTTATTCCCACCATCAACAATCATACCCTAACAGGTAGAGCAGAATTATGGGAAAAAGGCTTAGAATTGTGGAGCGAAAAACCGCTATTAGGAATTGGTACTGGGGCATTTCGCGCCCTAACATCTGCCGATGAGCAACATCGAAACTTACACAATTTTTATCTGCAAGTCTTGGTTGAAAATGGAGTCATCGGTGCTATTGTGATGCTTCTGCTGCTAGTTCGATTACTTTTTATTGCTAAACAACAACAAACCATGATTATTTTAACGATTGTTTTGGCTTCTTTATTGTTTGATAACTACCTAGACTATTGTTTTTCGTGGGTGTTTTTTGTCACTTGGCTATTTTTTCAAAACAGCTCGACCATAAAACCCTACAAATTTAACAATAATATCCAGCATAAAGCTTATTAGAGTAAATGACTGCCCTCTTGCTCTTTTTATTTATTTAAAATTGCGTTATCCTGAATGTAAATAAAGTAACAAACGAGCTACTTACAAAAGCAATACTTTTGCTTCAGATCATGACGAAAATATTCTAAAAAACGGAATTTATATAAATTAATGAGTATTTTCAGCTTGTTTTTAACGCAGAAATGAAATAAAAAAGTGATATTGTAAGTAGCTCTAACATTAATGAATACTTTAAACTGGCCATAAATACTATGACAGAAAATCATACGACGTCTATTAACCGAGAAGCGCTTAATGTATTAATTGTTGATGACTCCCAAGCCATGTTAGGAGTTATTAAAGCAATGCTACAGGCTCTAAGCATCAAATCCTGTAAAATAGTAAGCTCTGCAAGACAAGCTCTCGATTTATTAAAGTTATCTAATAAAAAATTTCATGTTATTTTCATAGACTTGAATATGCCTGAAATGGATGGAATTGAATTAATCAATGAGTTAAATAATGTTAACTTCCCGGGTGGCGTTGTTATTCTCTCCCAACTCGATCAAAAAATTATCGATTTAGCAGCAATAACCACAAAAAACAATCGTGTACATTTAATTGGCTGTATGAATAAACCCATTACTAGCGAAAAAATTATTGCCATTTTAAAAAAACTCGAAACGATTCACCCAACATTAGATACAAACAATAATCAACTGAGTTTAGAAGAATTAGAACAAGCATTAGATAAGAATTGGCTAGTACCTTATTATCAACCAATTGTTAACAATATCAGCCAAACAGTATTTGCACTAGAGGTTTTAGCTCGAATTTTACGACCTGGAGAGGTAAATGCAATATCACCTGGTCGCTTTATCGACGTGGCTGAAGATCAAGGAAAAATTGAACAAGTTACTTTTATTATTCTTGAACAAGCCTTAAATGATTTTCACCTTATAAAAAAAGAGTTTGGTGAACAGTGTAAGTTAGCGATTAATATTTCGCCTATTACTCTTAATAACGCTAAATTACCTGAATTACTGCATGATATTATTCTAGAAAAAGGTTTTACTTGCCATGATATCATTTTTGAAATAACAGAAAGTGTTGCTATTGATCAAAATATTCAACTCGAAACAATCAATAGGTTACGGATCAAAGGCTTTCAATTAGGGCTTGATGACTATGGAACAGGCTTTACCAATATCCAGCAACTGAAAAGCCTGCCTTATACGGAAATAAAAATTGACCGGAGTCTTATCTATAACATTCATAATGATAGACTATCTCAAGTGATAGCCAAGTCATTATTTGATGTTTTTCTTGAATTAAATGCAAATGTTGTTGCTGAGGGCATTGAAACTGAAGCAGATCTCAATTACATCAACCAACAAAAAGTACCTATAAATTTGCAAGGATATATCATCTCTAAACCAAAAAGTTTGGATAATGTTTTAAGGTGGAATAAGGGATGGAAAAAAATAACAACAACAATAAAAACTTAATGCCAATTAGCTTTTCCTTGATAAACACAGGCTAAGATAAACACATGCTAAGATAAACATAGGCTAAAAGGCTTTTAATATTTCAATACTTTGAGCGTGAACATCCAGCAAATTTGTTAACAACTCATCAATACCGGTTAAATCTTGTGCTTTTGCTTTATCTTCAATTTTATGACTAATTTCAGACAAAGCCTTAGCGCACATATTGCTACTACTGCCTTTTAAGGTATGTGCTGCGATGCGCAAATTTTCATAACTTTCTTCAGAAGTAGCGACTTGAATTTTATTAATCAACTCATAAGAGTCTTCTGCAAACATGCTAACTAATGAATCAAACTCTTCTTCCATTAATTCTTTTAACTGACCTAAGTCTTCCATCAAAACAATATCACTCATATATTTTCCTATTTTCC
>CAYMMQ010000050.1:1201-3056 GCA_964391585.1 uncultured Ectothiorhodospiraceae bacterium | reverse complement strand
TATTTTCCTATTTTCCAAACAATCTAAGAAAGCTAAAGTATCACAAATCTCCAGATGAGATAATTTTTAATATCTAAACACGCAATTAACCTGATTGCCTTTTTCATTATATTCTAACGACTCAGCATAACTATTAATTAGTGGGTACCCCCTGCCACAGAAGCCTTTATTATCTGATAATGCCGTCTTTTCTTTTAATTTAGATACATCAAAGCCATTACCACTATCTTCTAGCTCAATTTTTAATACACTGGTATCAGCTTCTGGAGTATTTTCAAGTTTAATATGAATATAACCCTTATCTAAATTTTTTAACTGAGATGTTTTCTGTTCATAAAACTCTATAAAACCATCCGGTGAAGATTTCAAAATCGAATCTAAACCTAATAAGCCATGATCTAGGGAGTTACAAAATAACTCCGTTAAGATGAGATTAACTTTAACATGTCCTGAACGTTCTCCCATGACTGTCTTAAGTACCTGACTTATAATTGGTAGCGGATCCGTTTTTCGCAAGGTATCATAATACAATAAAAATGCGAGTGACCAACGACTATTATTAATATTTTTTTCTACTGACTTTTCTTCACTTAAATTATTAATATGAGCAAGATCGCAATCAATAATGGCTAAAGTAATATCGTCATTTGCTTGCTGATCACCCGTATAAAAATCAAGCTCTTTAATCATATCCGTTAATAAGTCTTCACTTGTGGAATATTGCAACAAGGTTTGTTCAAAACGCTCACGACCATACATTTCGCCCTGCGAATTTTCTGCTTCCAAAATACCATCAGTCGTTAAAATAATTCGATCTCCCGGTAAAATCTGATAAATTTCAGCAAAATTATTAAATTCATTATCATTTAAAATAGCAAAGGGTAAATGTTGTGATTCGAGTTTAAGCAGCTCTCCAGATCCTCGTAAAATATAAGCCCCAGGAATTGCACCATTCCAAACCTTAACAACACTATTAACGGAATCAATTTCTAACAAGCAAGCTGCTAAAAAAATTCCAGTCGGTAATTGCTTTTTAAGTTTTAGATTTATTTCTGTGCAAATTTGTTCAATATGATGACTTTTTGAAACCATAGCATAAAAAATATCGGACAATGGTAAGGCCCCTAAAGCTGCCCCCAAACCATGCCCTGTAAAATCGCCAAATAAAACATTCATTCCACCAATCGGCTTTACGGCTGATAAAACCACATCTCCATTAAAAAGTGAAACAGGAGAAATATGGGCATGGAAGATATCTTCATGCATACAACCTTGGCGCATAATGCTATTAAATACATTTTTTGCGTACTTTTGTTCCTGCTGTTGCATTAGTTGGTAATTTTCTAAGGTTCTATTTTGCTCCATAGTTTGATTATAGAGTTTACGTACTCGGTCAAGTGCTTCAATTTTTGCATTGAGAATAACTCGACTATAAGGCTTAGTTAAAAAGTCATCGCCACCTACTTCAACACACTTTGCCAAACCTTTTTCATCTGTCATAGCTGTTAAAAAGATTATGGGAATAAAGTCTTTCGATATACGTTTGATTTGCTGAGTGGCTAGATAACCATCCATAATTGGCATCATAACATCCATCAATACCATCTGAGGCTGTTCTGCATTAAAAAGGTCAATAGCTTGTTGTCCATTTTTGGCAACCACTAAGTCATGCCCATCCTTTTTCAGAATGGCCCCTAATAACATCCGATTAGTCGCATCATCATCTACGATTAGAATTTTCATTCTATGCTCATGGAAAATTTAATAAAACAACTCCATTCAAATAATTAACTTAAGGTCATCTGTTAACTTAAAGTCATCTGTTAACTTAAAGTCATCTGTTAACTTAAAGTCA
>CAYMMQ010000050.1:0-1101 GCA_964391585.1 uncultured Ectothiorhodospiraceae bacterium | reverse complement strand
ATCTGTTAACTTAAAGTCATCTGTTAACTTAAAGTCATCTGTTAACTTAAAGTCATCTGTTAACTTAAAGTCAACGGTTAATTTAAAGTAAATAGTTTATCAAAGTTAGAAACCAACAAAATTTCTTTTACATCAGCACTAGCTCCTCGTAACGTCACATCACCATTAGAACTACGAGAATATTCACGCAATAATAACAACATCCCCAAAGCTGAGCTATCAATATAATTTGTTTTTGAAAGATCGACCACATAATTTGAAGAAATACCATCTGTTGCAGTATAAACCTCTCGAAATTCTTTATGACAACTAAAATCAAAACGATCTGATATGCTAATTATAACGGTACTGCCACTTTGACTTGATGAAATAGACATGTCTAACTCCTTGAAGTAGTAAAAAACAATATACCCATAATCCTTGACAAAACATCAAGGATAATAAAATGCTTCATTTTACATTTTTTGAATCAATTCGACTATCTTTGCTGCGATTTTATCCAAAGGGACAATAAAATCAGCGGCCCCTTCTTTCACTGCAGCCCCTGGCATTCCCCAAACTACCGAAGAGTTTTCATCCTGGACAACAGTCTTGGCACCAGCTTCCTTCATTTCTTTCAAACCCAGAGCCCCATCTGCCCCCATGCCTGTTAAAATAACACCTAAGGCATTAGGGCCAGCAGTTTGTGCTGCTGAACGAAACATCACATCAACAGCTGGTTTGTGGCGATTTACCAACGGACCATCATTTAAGCGACAGATATAACCATCTTTAGATTTTTCTAATAACAAATGATGACTACCTGGGGCAATATAGACATTACCTGGGTAAATTTCCTGCCCATCTTTTGCGTGATGTACATCGACTAAGCTGCAATTATTCATTCTTTTAGCAAAAGGCTCACTAAAAGAAAGAGGAATATGTTGGGAAATAATAATAGCAGGAATATTTTCTGGCAAGCGCATTAAAACTTCTTTAATAGCTTCAGTGCCACCCGTTGATGCCCCTAAAGCAATTATTTTATCCATTTTCCTATAACTTAAATTTTCCTTTTTACCAATAACCGCATCCGCCGAAAACTTTTTACGTGTAATTGTTGCA
>CAYMMQ010000049.1:0-15776 GCA_964391585.1 uncultured Ectothiorhodospiraceae bacterium | reverse complement strand
TTAATAAATATATTTAACACTATAAATTTAGTTGCAATCTTTAAGGGATAGCGTATAATACCCCGTTTTATAAATTCGGCGAGTTAACAATGAAAAGAACATTTCAACCAAGTAATTTAAAGCGTATTCGTACTCATGGTTTCAGATTAAGAATGAGCACTAAATCTGGTCGTAAAATAATTAATGCGAGAAGAGCAAAAGGTAGAGCTTCACTAAGTGTTTCTTCTTAAGAGTTAATATGCTTCATTCTTCAGAAGGTTTTGATGCCTGTAAAAGGTTATTAAAAGCTTCTGAATTTAAATATGTATTTTCTAAAGCTAACAAAATAAGTAATTATCCTTTTATTGTTTTGGTGCGGAAAAATGAATTCTCTCACTCAAGACTCGGTTTAGCTATTTCAAAAAAAGCAATTAAGCTTGCTGTTCAAAGAAATAGAATTAAACGATTGATAAGAGAAACATTTCGAAAAAATAAGCAACTAAATGCGAGTTCTTTTGATATTGTTATCATGGCGAGAAATAATATATTTAAAAATGGTAATAAGAAGCTAATAACTTGTCTTAATAATGACTTTGAAAAAATAGTTAAATAAGCTTTAAATCCTACTCAAAGCAAATTCGTGGTTAAATTATTTTTAATTAACATCATAAAAGTATACCAATATTTGATTAGTCCATTTATTGGACACTCATGTCGTTTTTATCCAAGTTGCTCACACTACACCATCACATCAGTTGAACGATTTGGTATATTTAAAGGACTATTGTTAGCTGTCAAACGAATTAGCAAATGTCATCCTTTTCATGAAGGTGGTATTGATCCCGTCCCTGAGAAAAAATAAATAAATATGGATACTCAAAAAATAATACTTATAGCAGCTTTTGTTTTGACTTCAGTTATGTTGTGGCAGTCCTGGGATAGACATATACACCCAGATAAATATCCTAATCTAACAGAAAGTAGTCAAATTAAACAAGATATTAATAAAGATATTAATAAAGAGACAAAAGCTGAAGATAAGCCCTTAATTCCTACGTCAAATAATAGTGAAGCGATTGATCCTCCTGTAGTTGCAGTAAATCTAAATGATATTGTTAGAGTTACTACAGATGTTTTTGATGTAGAAATTAGTACACAGGGTGCAGATATACAAAAAGTATCTTTATTAAAGTATCCTGTTGATATTAATTATGATAAAAATCCAGTTGTTATCATGGATAATAGTCAAAGCAAATACTTTGTTTCTCAATCGGGTATTTTGAGTAAAAATAAAAAAGAATACACCCCTGATCACCGTACAATTTATCAAATTGATAAAAAAGAATATAATTTAGCAGGTAAAAAACAATTAGAAGTTACATTTACCTGGTTATCAGCTGATAAAAAAATCAGTTTAGAAAAAACCTATGTCTTTAGAAAAGGTGATTATAAAATTGATCTTAAACAAAAAGTTATCAACAACTTAACTGAAAACTATCAGGGACATTTTTATCGCCAGCTTCAAAGAGATAATATTTCTGCAAAAAGTATGTTTATATATACTTATACAGGAGGAATGTTATATCGCGATGGTGGAGGTTTTGAAAAGTATAGTTTTGATGATATGGATGATGAAGCATTAAATCGAAGCATGAAAAATGGCTGGATAGCTTTTATACAGCATTATTTTTTGGTTAGCTGGATCCCGGATGCAAATAATATTGAACATTATTATAGTCGTAAAATTCAAAAAGAAAATGATAAAAATCGCTATATTGTTGGTTTAACCTCAGCAGAATTTAGTATCAAACCAGGTGAATCTTATAACCATGAAGATGCTTTATTTGTTGGTCCTAAATTACAAAATAGATTAAAAGAAATTTCAGCTAACTTAGATGATACCGTTGATTTTGGTTTTTTATCTGTTATTGCTCACCCAATATTTTGGTTGTTAGAAAATATCCATAAATTTGTGGGAAATTGGGGCTGGTCGATTATTTTACTTACTTTGGTTATTAAATTATTGTTTTATAAATTATCAGAATATTCTTATCGCTCCATGGCTGAGATGAGAAAATTGACACCTAAGCTAAAAGCTTTGCAGGAACAGCATAAGGATAATCCTCAAGCTAAAAATGAAGCAATGATGAAAATGTATAAAGAGGAAAAAATTAATCCTCTAGGTGGCTGTTTACCTGTTATAGCTCAAATACCTGTTTTTATTTCACTGTATTGGGTGTTATTAGAAAGTGTTGAATTACGACAAGCTGATTTTATTTTTTGGTTAAATAATTTATCAGCACCTGATCCTTATTATGTTTTACCATTGATAATGGGTATCACGATGTTTATTCAACAAAGATTAAACCCAGCGCCAACCGATGCAATACAAGCCAAGGTTATGCAAACTTTGCCATTTATTTTTACTATTTTCTTTGCGTTTTTTCCTTCAGGTTTAGTATTGTATTGGGTAACAAATAATATTCTTTCGATTACCCAACAATGGTATATCACTAAGCAGATAGAAAAACAGCCATAAGAGAAATTCAATTGCAAACATCTAATTTGGATACCATTGGTTCAATTGTTACCTCAGTTGGTATGGCAGGTGTTGGAATTATTAGAGTATCAGGTAACAATGCACTTGATGTATTAACTGACGTTATCAAAATAAATGCAAAACCACGTTATGCGCATTATGTTCCTTTTTATGATGCCAAAGGTTCAATTATCGACCAAGGAATAGCCTTATTTTTTCCTACGCCACACTCTTTAACAGGTGAGGATGTAATTGAACTACAAGGTCATGGTGGTTCAGTTGTCATGGATATACTCTTGCAAAGAATACTTTCATTAGGTGTTAGACAATCAAAACCAGGAGAATTTTTAGAACGTGCTTTTTTAAATAATAAAATTGACTTAACTCAAGCTGAATCTATAGCAGATTTAATTGAAGCTAGTAGTGAACAAGCTGCTCGTTCAGCGGTTCGTTCATTATCGGGTGAATTTTCATATTCAATTCAGCAGATGCTTGAACAATTAATACAATTACGAATGTACGTGGAATCAGCAATTGATTTTCCGGAAGAAGAAATTGATTTTTTATCCGATGGAAAAATTGAAACTAAAAGCAAAGCAATTCTTTTTCAAATAACAAAAATTCTGAATAAAGCTACTCAGGGCGTATTATTAAGAGAAGGAATGTCTATTGCTATTACCGGTCAACCCAATGTTGGCAAATCAAGTTTATTAAATGTATTATCGGCAAAAGACATCGCCATTGTTACTGATATCGCCGGTACAACACGTGATATTTTGAAGCAAGAAATCAATATTGATGGCATGCCTCTTCATTTAATTGATACAGCAGGGATAAGAGATAATAGCGAATGTGAAGTTGAAAAAATTGGGATTAATAGAGCTTGGGATGAAATAAACAAAGCTGATAATGTACTATTAATGGTTGATGCTAATAATGGTTTAGATAAAAAAGATTTACTAATATTAGAGAAAATTAATTATCAAAAAGTAACTATTATCCATAACAAAATTGATCTTGCACAGCAACAAGCAAAAATTCAAACAACGGATTCTATACCTAATTTAAAGAATGGTTCAATTACCGAAATTTATTTATCGGTTAAAAATAATATAGGTATTGATTTATTAAAACAACACCTAAAGGAAGTTATGGGGTATCAACAGCAAGTTGAAGGTGTTTTTTCTGCTAGAAGAAGGCATATTAACGCACTGGAAGATGCCAAACGATCGATTGAAAAAGGTTTATATTGTTTACAACAATATAAAGCTGGAGAAATTCTCGCAGAAGAATTATTATTAGCACAAAATTTCTTATCAGAAATCACTGGTGAGTTTTCCTCAGATGATCTTTTAGGAAAAATATTTTCGGATTTTTGTATTGGTAAATGATCATTAAACATTAATTATAGAGAAGAGAAATGAAATATAAAACAAGTTTATGGATGAATCTACCCAGTTTAGGTTTATCAATTCGGATATTATTTACTGGGTATTTATTAGCTATGGGATTTGGCTTGCTAATGGCTGGTGCACAAATCATGTTTACTCATGGTATGGCGGATGGAAAATTAGGCATATCTCTAGATGATATTGTGTATAGTTATTATGGTGATAGAAATAGTAGTACCTTAGAAGGTAAGTTAAATGGTTCCATGCAGAATAAAGCGCCCGCAGAAGTACGATTAGAAATCATAAAATGGGCTAGAAATGGTTCTCCAGAAGATGAATGGAATGCTTCTATTAAAAACTTATTACAAACGAATTGTGTTATGTGTCATAGCACCATTCCAGGAATTGGTAACTTTTCAAAATACGATGAAGTTTTAAAAACAACCAAAATCAATCAAGGTCAATCAGCAAGTACTTTAACTCGAGTTTCCCATATTCATTTGTTTGGTATTAGTTTTATCTTTTTTATTGTTGGTTTTATTTTCAGCTTGAGTGTTGGGATCCCAAAATTAATCAAAGAAATTGCTATTTTAACCCCATTTGCATTTTTAATACTTGATGTTTTATCTTGGTGGTTAACAAAAATTCACCCTGATTTTGCTATTTTGGTACTTGTTGGCGGTTTTGGTTATACGATTGCTTCAACATTTATGGTAACCACTTCGTTGTATCAAATGTGGATTTTGCCACGTAAAGGCAAAGAGTATAAAGTTAATGAATGGTTAGATTAAATAAAAGAAAGGACTTTGCTGATTTCTGTTTGATTGCTTAATAACATTATTAGGCGGTCAATACCAATAGCAACACCAGAGCATTCTGGTAAGCCATATTCCATTGCGGCTAAAAATTTTTCATCTAATGCTAGAGTAGTTTTATTTAACTTCTTACGTGTGACATTATCCTTGATAAAACGTTGCTTTTGTTCTTTTGGATCTAATAGCTCAAAATATCCATTTCCTAACTCCATGCTTGATAAAAACACCTCAAATCGTTTAGCCACTTGATTATTTATGGAGTTTTTTTCTATTCTAGCTAAAGCGGCTTGTGAAGCAGGATAATCATAAACAAACGTTAATAGAGGTTGATGTTGCTTTCCCCCTAGCTTGGGTTCAATACATGAACTAAACAATAAGTCTAACCAAATATTTTTATCATCGTATAAACTTAGGCTATGATGTATTTTTTTATCATTAGCGCATTGTTGTAATTGTTCAACACTCGCTTGGTGAGGATTAATACTAAATATTTGTTGAAAACAATCTTGATAAGAAAAATATTTAATTATTAATGATTGCTTCTTCAAAAGAATATATATTTCACTAAATAAATCTGCTACCTCGTTCATAAGCTGCTCTAGACTAAAATCACATCGGTACCACTCTAACATGGTAAATTCACGATGGTGTTTGTTACCTATTTCATCTTGTCTATAAACTTTAGAGAGCTGATATATATCACCACTTCCTGAAGCTAATAAGCGTTTCATATAAAATTCAGGTGAAGTTTGTAAATAAAATTGTTGTTGATGATCTAAAACGAGCAAACTATCAATAAAGGGATCTGTAACGGTATGAAGAGATAACGATGGAGTCTGAACTTCTAACACACTCCGTTTAGAAAAAAAATCACGAATTAGCTCTAATAATTTAGCTCTTAAACGGAGTGTTTGTAAGTCACAGCTTGCTTGCCACATGTTTATAATGAATTATTCATCCTTTGCACGAGAAACATACTTACCATTACGGGTATCAACTTTTAATACATCACCTATATTGATAAACAAAGGAACTTGAACCACAGCTCCAGTTTCCATAGTTGCAGGTTTTCCACCACCACCAGATGTATCACCGCGTAAGCCAGGATCAGTATCAGTAACGGTAAGATTAACAAAATTTGGCACAGTCACTGATAAAGGAACACCATTCCATAGAGTAATAGTACAAATATCTTGTTCTTTTAACCAAAGATTAGCTTCAGCAACAGCAGTAGCATCAGCTGCAGCTTGTTCATAAGTTTCTAAATCCATGAAATGCCACATCTCACCATCTTGATATAAAAACTGTAGTTCGACTTCAATGACATCAGCAGCTTCAACACTTTCACCTGATTTAAAGGTTCGCTCAACTACTCGACCAGTTTTTAAATTACGAATTTTAACCCGATTAAATGCCTGACCTTTACCGGGTTTAACGAATTCATTCTCAATAATTGCACAAGGATCATTATCAAGCAAAAGCTTAAGACCACTGCGAAATTCATTTGTATTATAAGATGCCATACTAACCTCAATGATATATAAATTTTTAACCTGCTATAATACCATATTGATTAGCTTTATCTAGGGAAGAATGTGTTGCAACAAGAAAATAATCAACTTAAATATAAAGAAAGTTTCACTAAAGTAGAAAAACTTTTTCAATATTTACAACTATCAAACTATCCTGATAATTTCCATTCTCAAGCAATAGATCAATTTAGCTTTTTAGTTCCTTATTCTTTTGCTCAAAGAATGAAAAAAAACGATGCAAACGATCCTTTATTATTGCAAGTTTTACCACAAGCAAATGAATTAATTGATTATCAAGGGTTTGCTAAGGATCCATTAGCGGAAAATAATAGCTTAATTTCTAATGCTATATTACAAAAATACCAATATCGTCTTCTATTAATGCCTACTTCCGCTTGTGGCATACATTGTCGTTATTGTTTTAGAAGACATTTCCCCTACTCTGATAAAAACAACAGCAGTAAACAATTGAGTGAACAAATAAAAATAATTGCTCAAAAAACAGATATTCAAGAAGTCATTTTAAGTGGAGGCGATCCATTAACACTAAATGATAATAAAATGGCTGACATTCTATTACAATTAAATGAAATAAAGCATATCAAACGCATCAGGATTCACACAAGACAACTTATTGTTGAACCAAGGTGCTTAACTACAAAATTAGTAAATTTATTTCATTCTTTAAATAAACAATTAATTATGGTGTTTCATTGTAATCATGCTAATGAATTATCAAAAGAAGTGGCTTTAAAACTTGCCAAGTTAGATAGAAATAAAATGACACTTTTAAATCAAAGTGTTTTATTAAAAGGGATAAATAATGATGCAAAAATCCTGGCTGAACTAAGTGAAAAACTATTTGAAAATGGTATTATCCCCTATTATTTACATCAATTAGATCGAGTAGCAGGAAGTCAACATTTTTTAGTTGATGATAAAAATGCGTTGTTGATACTACAGCAGATGCAAGAAAAATTACCTGGTTTTTTAGTGCCGAAATTGGTTCGTGAAAATGCAGGTTCTGCTTATAAGGAGTTTGTTTCTGGTTAATAATGAGATTGTATTAGCCAAAAATGATATTAAAACGCATATAAAATGGCGTGGTTTCGATATTATCACAAAGATAAATGATTTGCTCTTCATAAACATCAGATTGTTGATTTAAGTGTGAGTCACTTAAGAAAAGTTTTTCACCAGGAGAAAAAGTTAAGGAATCTGTGACAAGCGTTATATGTTCATTAAACATTTCAAAACTAGGAAGATAGATTGCTCGATAGGCTTTTTTGGTATTTTCTCGTCGAATAGTCACGGGTTTTGCACCCTGAGGTACAAGTAGTTGTATTCCCACTTTAAGAGGTTCATTATTTAAGTGTTGGAGCCTACGAATAACACCTACAAACCAGTCATTAGGATAATCACTTTTCTCATGACTTAGCGCAATAACTTCGCCAATTTTTAACTTAACAGTATAATCGTTTACCCATATTAAGCTTAAACCATTTAAGCTTTCATTTTCAGTTAAAAATTTTTCCATTTTAAACGTTGTTACTTTTTTCTTGGCTTTTGTGGTGTAAAGCTCTTCAATTAAGCTCTCATAATCCAAATCTTCCATATTTTTAATCCGACTTTCAAATTTGGCATTGGTCAACCAAATAGGATCTTGGTATTTGTTCAGCACATAATGAACGTGTTTTATTCCAAAGACCACCTTTAATTCAGAGTAGTATTCATGTCTATCATAATGACGTTCAACATAAACTGCTAAGGAAGAGCGTAATTGATTTAACAAACCTTTTTTTATGTTAGGTGATAAAAATCCAATAGTTGCCTCATTGCTTTCATCCAGTTCATCTATGGTAAGCCGATGGGAATCGATAAATAATGCATTAATATTCCCAGGATTTTGACCTCTTGGGTAAAATGTTGGCATATAACTATCAGTTATATTAATTGCTAAATAGAATTCACTATTCACTCTTTTTTGAGAGGTAATATCAACCAGTTTAGACCAATGTGCCAAGTTCTTATAGATGTAATATATTTGTTGTTGATTAAAGCGATAAGGGTCAGATAAAGCAAGAAGTAAAGCTTGTAAAAAAGTAAGTTTGATGCTTGATTTACCATTAATAAGCGGATCGGCAATAAGAATATCTTCTAGTCGATTATCTTCTGCATAATGATACAAACTATAGAGTTTTTTCCATACAATAATACTCGGTTGGCTATAAATTTCAAACTTAGTGAGTACAACTTGTGTAAGGTAGCGAGTAATTCGCTGGATAACGGAAGCTGTTTTTTTGTCTGAGGTTTTAAATAATGACCAGGTATTTTCTTTTTCTTCAAGCAGTTCATGTAAAATAATAGCATGGGAGTTAATGAGTATATTATATACTTTTATGCAATTATTTACTCGCTCACGTTGGCTGCCAGGTATTGGGAGTTCAGTATCAAGATATTTTGTTTTTAAGTGCCCCGCTAATGAAATAATGGGCTCATGTAATATATCTAATAAATACTCACGTTCACTAAGAGGGATAACAGATTGGTTAGTTTGTTTTAAAAAAGCAGATATTTGTGCTAAAGACTCTTCAGCATTGGTAAGGTGAATTGAGCTAAACCAAAGATCAATACTTTCTTTTGATGTGTCAGGAGTTTCTATGCCAGGCTTATTTTCAGGCAATACACCTTCAAAAATATCGTTTAATTTTCCAAACAAGGTGACCTTCCAAAGTTAGAAAAAGGCCCTTACTCAATTAAAAATAAAGGCCTTTTATATTCAAGTCAATGCTTGAGACAAGACATTACATAGTTAAAATAGTAATGTAGTTATTTGATAGTTGCAAGAAATTTTTCAAGATGAGCTTTAAAATCTTCAGGTTCTTTATATCCTACCAATCTAAAACGCTTAACTTCTTCACCTTTAGTATTAAAAAACAAGATAGCAGGAGGGCCAATAACTTTATTACTTTTCATTAGTGCTTGGCTATTATCATTATCCTCAGTAACATTTGCTTGAATCAGTTGAAATTTACTTAACAAGTTAATCACAGCAGGATCACTGAAAGTAAACTTTTCTAACTCTTTACAGGCAATACACCAGTCAGCATAAAAATCAAGCATAGCTATTTTACCTGAGTCTTTAGCAATATTTAACGCAGAATCTAACTCAGCTTTTGTCACCACTTTTTTAAAGTCAGGGTGATTTGCTGCTGTGTTAGTACCACCATTCACTACCATTTGAGCTTGATTGCTCTTAAGTGGTTCAAACATATCCTCATTACCCATTGAAGCACCAATAATGAGAACAATGCCGTAAACTAGAATAACGACTCCACTGGCTTTTCTAAAACGTCCCCAACCGGTTGTTTCTTCAGCGATTGGCGTTAAAGAACCAAGATATACAGACGAAAATATAAACAATAATGCCCATAGCCACATTGCTGCAATGGGTGATACAACACGCTCAAGCATCCAGATACCAATCGCTAACATCATGATACCAAAGAATACCTTAACAGAATCCATCCAACCACCGGCACGAGGCATGAACTTTCCGGCTGAAGTACCAATAGCAATTAAAGGAACACCCATGCCCATACTAAGAGCAAACAAAGCACCACCACCTAAGTACGGATCTCCTGTTTGGCTGATGTAGATTAAAGCTCCCATTAAAGGAGGTGCAACACATGGACCAACGATTAGGGCTGACAACAAACCCATGATAATTACACCTGAGTAACTACCACCTTCTTGACTATTACTGATGGAAGTAATTTTACTTTGCAAAGAACTTGGTAGTTGAATTTCATAAAAACCGAACATGGACAGTGCTAATAGGACAAAAATACCGGCAAATGCAGATAAAACCCATGGGTTTTGAAACCAAATTTGTACGTTTTCACCTGACATCCCAGCAAACACACCTACAATTGTATAGGTAACTGCCATTGCTAGAACATATAATGAAGACATGATAAATGCTTTACGAGTAGTAATATCATCACCTTGACCTGCGATAATTCCTGAAAGAATTGGAATCATAGGAAATACGCAAGGAGTAAACGCAAGCAATAAACCAATACCAAAGAATGTTAACATCACCATAAACAAACCATTGCTGGCAATTGTATTGGCCAATTGATCTTGTTCTGACATTGACTCAGTATCTTCAACGCTAGTTGCTTTTTCTTCTAGGGAATTACTAGAATCTATTGCAGGAAAAGTTAGCTTAGCAACATCAATATCAAATGTTTTGTGCATCACTGTATAACAAAAACCTTCAGTACAACCTTGATAAGTTACTTTGAGCTGTAGAGCTTTTTCATCTTTAACAGCGGCTTGCAAAGGAACAGTAATCGTAAGATTATTTTCATACACATTACGTTCTTTTTCACCTTTTTCAGTAACTTTTTGTGCTTCAGGGAAATTAATATTAGCGAATGCATTTTTAATAATAGGAATTGTTTCAAATTTGATTTTATCTTGGTACAAATGATAACCAGGAGCAATTTCCCAATTTGCTATTAATTCACCATTGTCGTTGTTTTCAAGGTGTAATTTAAATGCTTCATCTGCCGGCAAAAACTCTTTTTTTGTAGTTATTGAGCCAAGTGAGTCAGGTGTTGCTTTAGTAGCTGTACTAGACAGCTGGGGTAGGGTAAAGTTAACATCCTGACGAAAGGGAGGGTAACATAGGCCGGCAGCAGCACAGCCTTGTGATTTTGCAATAATTGTGAACTCTGTACCATAAACGTTTGAAGAAACGGGAACAGTTGCAACAACTTCGTGTTTAAAAACTTCAATTTTTCCAAAAAAATCATCGTTTTTTATAATCCCATTAGGAAGCTGGTACTCTCCTACGGTAATATTTTTATCTTTTGAGTAAAAGCTGATTTTTTTCTTGTACATATAGTAACCATCAGCAATTTCCCAGCGAACAAGTAACTTATCACCAGCTGAATCTTGTACAACTTTTACATCAGTAAGAGCAAAAGCTTTTTCAGGTGGTAAAAATTCTTCTTCCGCAGCTGATAAATTGAAGTTTATCAGTAGAAAAAAGAGCATTATTTTTAAAAGGTTGCTAAATACATTCATAGTTTCTTCCGTTGTTGTTAATAATAGGAATACACTGGGTTAACAGTGCTCATGCATTTCGTTTATCAAAGACACTGGTAGACAGCCATTGTAAATATGCTGGCAAGCCTTGTTTAATATCCAGTGAAATAATTTCAGGAACTTCATAAGGATGCATTGTCGTAATAGTATCTTGTAAAGATAAGAATTTATCTTTATGAGTTTTGATTAGTAACAGACTTTCTTCAGCGGACTCTATTGAACCTTGCCACTGATAAATTGATTGTACCATTGGAAGAATATTAACACACGCCGCTAATCGTTGTGCGATGATATTTTCAGCAATAGTAGCTGCGATTTCTTTATCAGGGCAAGTGCAAATAACCACTTGAAAGTTTGTTTTTTTTATCACAAAAATACAGTATCTTTAATTAGGTTCACATTATACTTGAAAATAAGCTAATTATACTCTTTATTGGATACCTATATTTAAATAAATTTAAAGAGATAAATTTGATATTAATTCAAAACGCTGATTATATAAACACTTAAGTATTAACAAAAGCTTATCAGATTAGCTTTTGTTCTTTAATAATTGAGGAGCTTATTAGTGAGGTGGCAATTTAAACGCATAATATGATTATTTTTCACTTTTAGATGTATTAGCATTGGATGTTCCACTTTTGTTTAATCTTGGTATTGGTTTTTCTTTATTATGTGCGATATTTTCAACAGCTTCTATTTTGGTCATACCATGCTCTAAACTACCATTTATTTCAGAACCTACTGCCATTTCAAGGACATTGTAATAAATATTTCCTTTGATCTGCGCCTTACTGTCAAGTTCAAGGTGGTTAGATGAGTAAATATCGCCTTCAATAACACCATTAATTTTAATATTTGGAATATGGATTTCACCCAAAATATGAGCAAATTCACTAACAGTAATACTCGCCATATCATCATCTTTGGCGGTTATATTGCCACAAACTTGTCCGTCAATATGAAGACCTCCTGAAAAATCTATATTACCAATAATTTTTGTTCCTTTTCCTATTAAGGAATTAATTTTTCCACTATGTTTATTTTTTCTTTTGCTAAACATCATACTCCCCCTCATTTATATTTGTATCTATCAGCTGCTATTTTTGTTCTCCATCAAAGTTGTCTAATTCTTCTAGGTGAATGTTTTGTTCAATATTAATGGTTTTAAAATAATTCTTTTTTTCATTAAAAGAGCAGTTTATCCGAGTAAACTCAGTGCCTTTATCAAATAAAAAATAGACTTTGTATTTTAAAAAATATTTAAATTTAAACGAGATCCGAGCAATTTTATTTAATTGGTGGTCAAATATTTGATCAATATTTTTTACCTCATTATTGGCGTCGATGAGGTGACATTGTGCAGTAATATCCAAAAAATTTTTATTGAGTAAGTGATTAATCAATACCATGTCAATTGCAAATAACTGTTTATTAGTAAGGTCTACTTTTAAATTTAATTGACTAAGTTTTTTGACCGGGTAAAAGCTTAACTTGTTGATCACCACACTAAGCTGTGCGGAGTCAGGATCTAAAATACGCTTGTACAACATCAGTTCTTCAACAACTTTGTCGTTTTTACTGCTTAATTCCGTCAATTCACGCTTTATTTCTAAACGACTTTTTTCATTGAGAGAAACAACTTGTTGCAGCTTTATATTTTCTTTTTCTAAAGCCTCAACTTTTTGAGTTTGAATGTAGAGTTTTTTTACTAATTCTTTTTGCCCTCCAATCGATTGATATAAATTTTGTTCAAATTGGTAATAACCGAGTAAATAGGATAAAGCGCTGGCAATGATAACAAAAATAGTAAAAAATAATTTTTGATATTTACGCGTTTTAACAATTTTAAAGTCGTTCATTTTAATAAAACTAATAAAGGCTTTTTAATGTTTAAGGCAAAATAGCTGCGGAATCTAAGGCTGTTTTTTCATCAAAACCTAGCATAATATTCATATTTTGAAGTGCTTGGCCTGATGCTCCTTTAACTAAATTATCTATAACAACCAGAATAACCAGCATATCATCATCTTGTGGTTTAAATAGGGCAATTCTACAGAAATTGGAACTTTTAACAGAACGTGTTTCGGGATGACTTGCTAAAGGCAGAATATCCACAAAGGGTTCATTTTTATATCTTTTTTGGAATAGTTGATGGATATCTTCGATGCTAGACTGATGAGTTAGTTTCGCATATAAGGTTGCATGAATGCCTCGGGTCATTGGGATTAAATGAGGAACAAAGGTTAAATTAACTTTTTCCTGAGCAACTTGTTCAAGTTGTTGCTTTATTTCTGGTAGGTGGCGATGTCCTTGAGCAGCATAAGACTTGTAACTATCATTAATTTCACTATAAATATTAGACACAATCGCGCCTCTACCAGCACCACTAACACCGGAAGCTCCATTAGCAATTAAATGAGAAATATCAATACATTTTTTTTCAATTAAGGGAAGAAACCCAAGCTGAATCGCTGTTGCATAACAACCAGGGTTAGCAACAATTTGAGCTTTTTTAATTTCGTTTCGATATAATTCGGGTAAGCCATAAACAGCTTGAGCAACGATATCAGGACATTGGTGTGTCATACCATACCAATGCTGCCAGGTATCAATATCTTTGATCCTGAAATCTGCAGCAAGATCAATAATTTTAACCCCTGCATCTAATAATTCAGCAACCTGATTCATTGCTACCCCATTGGGTGTGGCGAAAAAAACCAGATCACATTGTTTTAAGCGACTAATTTCAGGTTCTTCAAAAGCAAGATCATAAAAACCTCTTAAACTAGGGAACATTTCATCGAGTTTTTTTCCTGCTTCAGAGCGAGAAGTGATCATTTTAAGTTCAACATAGGGGTGTTTACTTAATAATCGTAACAGCTCGACTCCGGTATAACCTGTGCCACCAACGATGGCGATTTGTAGCTTTTTAATCATTTTTTGTCATCTTATAAAGTTAATATATTACAAAAGCGTTGCTTAATCAGATTTTTTCTCATAAGAGGATGAGAGGTGAAATGCTAATTGAGTTTATCTGTGTTAATTTTAAGCTAATTTAACTCGAATGTAAGCAATTGGTTATTAGGAATTGATATTTTATTCATTTCACTAATATTTCCCAGCTGAATTATCGAGTGTAGGGCTCTTAACCAAGATCCATGTCCAAAAATTAACACGCTATTTTCATTTTTATATTTTTGCAAAAAAGTTAGCACTCGTGTTTCAAGCTGCTTTAATGGTTCGCCAAGAATAAGATTTTGAGGATGATTGATCCAAACATCAGCATGTTGCTCTAATAAAGTTGATTTACTTCCGCCTTCAAAACATCCAAAGTTAAGCTCACTGAGTAAAGGTTCAACTTTTATTTCATCATTAAATCCATATGCTTGTGCCGTCATCCGAGTTCGTATTAATTTGCTAACAAGTACTTGATTAAATGGTTTGAAGGATTCAAGTCTTAATTTATTTTGGTTAATTTTCTCAAGATCATTTTTACTAGGTTCCAAAATAGGCTTATCGATACTGCCTTGTAGAAGTTTTTGTTGGTTATAAGAGGTAGCAAGGTGGCGGATAATAAATAGTTTCACGGTGTTTTTCTTTGTTTTTAATGGTATTAGTTATAGACGGAGTCTTTGAAATTTAATGAAGACGACTCCATTGTAACGCCAAACAGAGTAGCTGTGCTAATATATAAAGCTTTATTTTAATGAATGATATAACCATAATATAGGGAGTTATGTGAAACTGGGAAAAAAAGTATTTACTCAATTTAATCTATTATTGGATTTATATGCACAACACTTTCCAAGGAAAATAGCTCTTAAGCCACAGAGTAGTTATCACTTTTCTTATCCAAGTGAAATCCACCTGACTGCAATTAATCAAACTTATCAACTAATATATGTTGATAAAAGCCAATCCGCTTTTATTTTAAAACATAAAGAGCAAATATTAACGATTAATGGGCCATTAGAAGAACAATACTTATTAGCGCTTGCACTAGAGCGATGGTTAAAAAAAATTGCCAAGAGCTTTTTTAGTGTTAAATGTGATATCTTTGCCAAAAAAATAGGTGTTAGTTATCAGCAACTAAGGATTAGAGGGCAAAAAACACGCTGGGGCAGTTGTTCAAGTAAGGGCAATATCAATTTAAATTATAAGTTATTATTTGTTGAACCAGAGCAGTTAGACTATGTTATTTTTCATGAGTTAGTTCATTTGCTTCATTTTAATCACTCAGTATTATTTTGGTCAACACTTGCCTTATATGTTGAATCGCCACAAAAAGTGGGGAAATCAATGCATCATTTAAGACTTAACCTTCCTTTTTGATAAGCTTATTTTGTTAGAAAATATTATCATCTTCATCATCTAATAAGCTTTGGTACATTTCTTTTCT
>CAYMMQ010000048.1:9080-15796 GCA_964391585.1 uncultured Ectothiorhodospiraceae bacterium | reverse complement strand
TTAGGAATTAGGAATTAGGAATTAGGAATTAGGAATTAGGAATTATGACAGCGTTGTTAGCTGATGCCAATGAAGTGCAAAACACATTGGAAAAAATCAAAGGTTTGCAGGTGCCATCGCCACCAGCTTTATTGTTAACTATTAGTAATGAATTAACAAAACCAAGTCCCGATAAAAAGAAAATCATCTCATTAATCAATGATGATATCGCATTATCCGGAAAAGTGTTACAGATTATTAACTCACCTGCGTATGGTTTGAGAAATAAAGTAAAATCGGTTGAACATGCCACTAACCTTTTGGGTTTGCCAAAGTTAAAATCACAGGTAATTACAGGGGCGTTGCGTTATGCTCTTGAGCGTTCTTTACCAGGCTTTGAGGCCATTTCTGAATTTTCTCACTTTGTTGGTGTGGTGGCTCAGATGTTGGCAAAAGATATTGAGCAGGTTTCCGAAGAGGATGCTTATATCTGCGGATTGTTCCATGAGGCTGGTACGATGATGATGTTACAACTATATTCTGACTATAAGGATGTATATAAAAATAATCGACAATTTCCCGGTAAATTTATACAATTAGAAAAACAACAGTATCAAGTATCGCATGATGTGATTGGTTTTATGTTAGCCTATCGGTGGAAGTTAGCAAGCGATGTTTGTAATTGTATTTATTTCAGTCACCATCAATTAGCCGATGTGGATGAATCGGCAGTGACTTTATTGGCAGTGCTTCATATTGCTATTCATATTGCCAATGAAAATATCTTAGGCTTATTTGCCGAAGAGGGTGATGAGGGGCAGCTTATGTTAAAAGCGGCAATGGAAAAACTTGCTATTGATGACGATGGATTGCTGGAATTAACGGATAAATTTAATGAGCTGTATTTGTAAATTAATTTATTAAATTAAATCCCCTTGAGCTAAGGCAATATGTCTATGTGGCAAGCCAAAACAATCTTAAATATTGTAAAAAAACGGTAAGGTAATGGGAAAAGTAATAATCATTTTTTTTATAATGGTCTTTTTTATGATGTTTGCATCACGAAATTTTGATGATGTCGTCGTAAGATTTCTTTTTGGTAGTCCCATGCAGATCCCCTTAATTACCGTTATTGTTGCCTCTTTCATTGTCGGTTATGCGATGGCATTGTTTTCTTTTGTGCTTTATTTAGCAAAAAGAAAAAAAGACGATTAATAACGATTAGTTAATCTTAAAATATTCATGCAAAGCAAAAAAAAACCTTTTATATTTTGTAATCAGCAATGGAAGTTGGCTGGGATTGTTCTGCTGATCCTACTGGCAATTACTGCATTTGGTGGTTTTTACCTTTTTGATCTTTATGAAGATGATGAAGATTATGAACATTCGGAAATGTACTGGGGGTTACTGGATGGTCAATTTCCATGGACGAACAATGGCATAGCTACGCCAGCGATGCAACAGAAGCTGGCCGCAACCGTGGTGGGGATTCAATCGGGTGGAGATTATTCTTCTGGAGTGATGGTTCACCCTAACGGTTATATTGTTAGCGTTTTACATGCGATAAAAGATAAAAAAAATATAAAAATTTCAGTCCGACAATCTAATGCCAATAATACTGCCTTCAAATCGTATAAAGCTGAAGTTCTTAAGCAACTGCCAGAGCACGATATTGTATTAATAAAATTATTAAGTAACGAACGTTTTCCATATATATCTTTTTCTAAAGAAGCTCTCACTAGCAACGCAACGCTATATGCATTAGGTAGTTCAGAAGCTGGGCAGTTTTTGATGCATTCGGGAAATGCGTCTTTGAATGAAACATCAATTACCATTCATCAACAAAAGTTAACCCATTTATTGCATAGTAATGCCGTACATAGTTGGGAGCAAAACGGTGGCCCCACTGTCAATGCCAAGGGTGGATTAATGGGGATTAATCTTGCAATAAAGGATAAACAAGGGAACATTCATGGTTTATTAATTCCAGTTAGTATTTTACAGGCGCATTTACAAGATGTATTGCCAAGTATTAACAAAAAAACTAGCAAAAAAACCTTGGCTGCAAAAAATCAAAATAAGCTTGCACCAGCACCTCAACCCAGCCAGCCCCAATCAGCTGTTATGCAAAACTCTCTACAAGCAGAACCTACAACAATGGCTGTTGCATGGTGGAATCAAGCAAGGCAGGAAGTTAGTAAAGCAAGAAATCAACCCTTTGTGCCGTTTGATCCTACAAGCATGGCGGTTGCAACTAATATTGCATTTATGGCTCCAGAGCATGCTCCGAGCAAACCGCTAACCTTTTTGGATGTCGGCAATCTTCATCCTTTAAAACTGGGAAGTTATGAGTTAAACGATTTATTAGCGATGTTAGTAATTGGTATTATCGCTGGCATAATGGGGGTTGTCACCCCATTATTAGGGGCCTTATATATGTTAATTGCCATGTATGGGGCGATGAATTATGACTTTTTCTTAGCGAGGCCAGTGATTTTTATTAGCATGTGTTTTATTTATGGAGTGATTACCATTCGCTATCGCTTAGATAAAACAGCCGATCGACTCTTTGCCGAACATCCTGTTATTTTACAACTCCCCGTTTTGATTGTGGCAACTACAGCTGGGTTTTTATTAGCTAATTTATTTTCTGATAAAATGATTATGTTTTTGTTAACCTCGATGGTCATTGTGGTGATTGTGAATCATTTTTATGATAATTTTTTTGAAAAACTATTTTTTAGCTTTTTAAATAAAAGCAAGTTACACAAAGCGGCTGACTGGCCTAATATTTCGGATCAGCATTTAGAAGAAAATAATCCTTATGTGTTGCTAACACGAGAAGAGTTAAAAGAAAAACCCAGCTATTACCAGTGGCGTAATAGGGCAATATCTGCATTTCCTGTTGCTTTTTCAGCTGGTTTGTTAGCGATATTTAATGGCACCATATCTTTACAAGCGAAGGTAAATGGTTTTGGAGTAGAAAAGTCTAGAGCCACTAGTGCGCAATTGATCTTTTTTATTAGTTTAACCGGTACTATTATAGCTTTAATTCACGGTACAGAGAATAATTTATTTAAGATTGAAACGCCCTTTTTATTGGCAATTATTCTTATCCCTCCTATTTTTGGCGGGGTATTTGTCGCTAATCGTTTGTTACAATATATTGATATAAAAATAGTTCGTCTATTGATGATATTAATTCTGACTGCAGTGACTGCTTTAATGTTGAGATTTTAAGGTGAATTTTTTGCAAAATCGACTGTTGGGAAAAAAATATTTGCTAAAGGGGAAGGTTGTTTTTTCTTTAGCTGTTTTATTTTGTTTATCGGGGCAATATGTTTATGCGGCACAAGCCTTACAAATCCTACCACCAACAAATTTAAGAACGGATGGGCCATTAAATAAAACAGCTGTTGGAAATGTAATTTTATCTACCGCTAATAAAAATTATATGTCAAGTAATATTAAATGGTATGAAGCCCATTGGCAGGGAATGGACACCATGGAGTTGGATCGAGAGTTAAAGATGAAGCTCGGATATCCATCCGCCTTGCAAGGCATTTTTGTCATAGAAGTAACGATGAATGCTGCCGTTTCAGGAATGTTAGCCGGAGATATTATCATTGCAGTTGAGGCGATGGATGTCATTGATTTAAAATCATTCCAAGCCGCGACGCGAAAAATCCAGTATAAAAAGAGTGCTGCTGTTAGTGTGGTTAGAAAAGGTGGGCGAGTTGACGGTAAATTAACTTTAAATAAGCGCGTTTTTGTGATTAATGATCTGCTTGAACTGGGATTTGCACAGGTCGAATCTGCGCCTATGATAGTGCCAGGCGAATTTAGACCACATAGATACCGTGGTGCTTGTACCGATTGTCACGCCATTGGTGAGGGATTTCAGTTGGCACAAGATCCTGATTTGATAACTTTGCCTCCGCCTATTATTACCAAGCAGCAATCCTTGGGTAAACCTCCACATGAGGATAAAGGGCAGTGTCGAATTTGTCACCAGATTAATGCAACGGTAAATTAACCTGTTAATGATTAAGATTAAAACGATATACGTTGGCACTTAACGTGGAAAGTAATGTGTTGAATAATATTCACCTTAAACCAACCTATGATTAAAACTAACAACAATAAAGAAAAACATGGCTAATAAGTATAATTTTTTTGGGCATAATACTCGTGATGAGGTCAAAGAAAGGCAAGCTCAGCGAGTAAAACAAAGTCAAAAGCTATTAAAAGAGCTTTATCATGAGGAGCTTAATCCAAAGTATGCTGCGCCTATTGTGCGAGGAATAAAGACGATTATTGTCCTTTCTATCGTGACCATTATTTTACTCTCGAGTGTGGTGACGATTAAATATAATAATTTTATTTTTTTGCAAGAAGAAGTCTATGCAAAAAAAGGTATGCTTGAATCAGCCATTCAAAGACGAATGAATCTGTTTGGAAATTTAGCTCAGTTAACCATGAACCATGCTGTATTAGAAGATGAAGTGTTTACCCATGTCGCCGATGTTAGAAAACAGTTAGTTGACAAGCTTAATTTTTCTGAGGCTCAAAAACAACAAATTATTGCCAGTGCTAATACACCATTAACTGATACAGGTGCAACTACGGGTACGCCGGTCAATCCTTTAAAAGGAATTATGGGAGCGATGACTGCAACGGGGCAATCTCCGGTTGGTCAGTTATTAGCCGTGGCAGAGCAATACCCTGATATTAAATCAGCAGAAACCTACAAACAAATGATGACTCATATTGTTGAAATTGAAGATCGTATTGCTAATACGCGTGTGGAATTATTGACTAAGATACAATTTTTTAATATTGAAATTGCACGTTTCCCATGGTATTACTTAGCAAAGCTTACTAATTTTAAGCGAATGGATTATTTTGAGGCTGAAGCCGCTGGGCATAATCGTCCGGTAATGTCGGGTAAGGACTTTGAAGCTTTAATGCCCTTTTCTAAAGCAGTAAAATAATGAAAACTTTTCAATTTATTATTGATTACTTACGGACCAATGGCAGTATTTGGGTGTTGATCCTTATGGTTGGTTCAGGTGTGTATTTATTTTTTGGTGACAGTGATGCTGAAAAAGGCTTAAGAGAGTTAAAAGGTTTATTTAGTGGTCGTTTACCAAAACCTGCTGAGCCGGATTTTTTTCAACCCTTGCATGACTTGGTTTCACCTAAGCCTGACTTTCAATTAAAACGTATTCGTCATATCCCCACCATTCGCTATGACCAGGTGATGCCACATCCTTATGTGGGTGTTTGTAAATATTGTCACTTGTTTGAAGGTGGTGCACCTGCAGGAAGCTTACCTAAAACCCCTGTTGGCGCTCTATTAGAGAAAGCCAGTAAAAATGTAAATAAATTAGGACCTGACTTATTACCAACCTCTAAGCGCCCACATCCCGCTGCAGGACGTTGTGTCAAATGTCATGATTTTTATATTAAAGTGCCTTTGGAACAGACCGATGGTACAACTAATCGTTGGCAGTTATAGAAGTCAATTCCCTTCGGTTTGGTACGAATCGGTTCGGGAAAATAATCCAAAATGGCGGATTACGCTAAGGCTCATCCACCTCTCTACATGTCAGAGAGAGGTAAAGATAGTAAAACTTAGTCTTTCTGGAAAGTTAAATTCGTTACCATAATCCCAAGGCTTTAGCCACTGGTATAAGAGCAATTGCAACTAAAATATTTATCTTAACATCAAGGATAGATATTTTAGTTAATAGGTTTAATTTCATATCGCTCATATCTTTTTGATAATCAGCACTGATTCGGCTGCTGCAGATGCTTTATCTTCTGCTACCCCTGCTTCAATTAGAGCTGTATATAGTTGTTTATTCATTACTGACACATTTATTCTCTACTTGTAGTTGATTCATTTTTCGTTCCCACGGTCCTCCGTGGGAATGCATATCAAACCATCCAGTCTTTAACGCTTCTGGCATAAACAAAACGATAAGCAAGAAAAATCATTAAGATCAAGGCGTAAACTAAGGCATTCATTGGTGCCCAAATGCTTACCAGTACATAATGAACAACAGATAAAAGCGCAATGGCATAAACCATGCGATGAATGGGTTTCCAATGTTTACCTACTTTTCTCATCATGCTATCTCTAGCGGTAAATGCAAGAGGCACTAACAAAATTAACGCCATCATCCCTACCGTAATATAGGGGAGGCGAACTATATCCAATACAAACTCTTTAAAAATAAAGTTTTCTTCCCGCCATAGATAAACAATAAAATGCAGGCAGGCATAAAAAAAAGCAAATAATCCCAACATTCTTCTAATATGAATTAGGTTTCTCCAACCAAATAATTGTCTAGCGGGCGTTACAGCTAAGGTTAATAGCAAGAATATCAGTGATGACTCTCCGGTAATGCCGATAATCTCCCAAGAAGGATAATCACCGAATCTTCCACTAAGAGCAAACCATATCACCTCATATAGTGGGGATAAGCTGAGAAAGAAAACGATAGTTTTCAAAAATGCAGTGTTATAACGGTATCTCATAGTAATTTTAAGAAGTCGAATTGAATAAACCCGAATTTTATCACAGCTAAGTGACTAATTCGATAGATTTGAATATTGTTATATTTTACAGCATTTTGTACTGAAAAATAAAACTAAAAGGGTCATTTTGTGGTATTATTCAGCGTATTCAGCGTATTCAGCGTATTCAATTTTTACTGTCATAAACGTTT
>CAYMMQ010000048.1:5495-8980 GCA_964391585.1 uncultured Ectothiorhodospiraceae bacterium | reverse complement strand
TATTCAGCGTATTCAGCGTATTCAGCGTATTCAATTTTTACTGTCATAAACGTTTCATGTAATCTATCGCTCGATTTTATGTTTACGGTGATATTTTTAAAATATAACGCTTTTTTTTATCAAGGGATTTATTTGTGCAAAAAAGACATACTTTAGCTGATTTAGGAAAAGATGAAATAGGTGTGATAAAGTCTATTGAAGGTGATACCGCTGTTAAACAACGATTGTCGTCAATGGGGTTAGTTAAAGGGAGTCAAATAGAAGTTGAACATACCTCTTTGTTTGGCGATCCGAGAACTTATCAGGTTAAAGGTTATTCCATCTGCATGAGAAAACTGGAAGCAGAGCATATAATTTTACAATAAATACTGACGCAATAGATTTACCTAGTTCTTTACTTTAAAATGGCTTAATAACGAATGACACAACAGAAATCAACCATTAGAGTTGCCTTAGCAGGTAACCCTAATAGCGGAAAGTCGACCTTATTTAACTCTTTGGTCAAAGGCAGAGCAAACACAGGGAATTATAGTCGAGTAACCGTAGTTGCCGAAGAAAAAGTTATTTCATATCAAGATACCGCGCTAACCATTATCGATTTACCCGGTGTTTATTCCTTATCATCCCAATCCAATGACGAGCTTGAAGCACGAAATTATATTATCCATCAAAAACCCGATCTGATTGTTAATGTTTTAGACAGTGGCAACTTGGAGCGAAGCTTATTTTTATCCACCCAATTGATTGAAATGGGTGCCAATATCATCTTTGTTTTGAATATGATCGATGAGTCAGAGAAAAAAGGTATTAGTGTTGATACCCAAGCTTTGTCAAAAATATTAAATGCTCCCGTTATCAAAACCTGCGCCACATCAGGAAAAGGATTGGATGACTTATTACAGACTATTATTAAACAAGCCTCAAGAACTGAAGCGAATCAACATGTTTTTATTACTTATGATGACCATCTTGAAGTTGCGATCAGGGAGATTGCTAAAGAGTTCTCAGACTTACACCTTAACCTAGTGAGCAAAGAAGAGGCGAAGTGGGTTGCTATTAAAATGCTCGAAGGGGATGAGTCTGTTCTTAAAGAAGAAAAAGATCATACTGCTTTAGTCGAACATGTACATGAAAGACGTGATGAACTTGCTTATCAACATGATGAAAGCTCTGAAATTTTGATTTCAAATGGTCGCTATGGTTTTATCAATGGTTTATTGCAAGAAACGGTTACCCATAAAATATTTACTTCCAAAGAAAAGCAAAAAGAATATACTCGATTATTAGATGGCATTATATTAAACCGGTTTTTTGGTATCCCATTATTTTTTTTAATTATGTGGATTATGTTTGAGTGCACCTTTACATTAGGTGCTTACCCAATGAATTGGATTGATTCCGGGGTGCTTTGGCTGACGGATATTTTACAATATGCCTTGCCCGAAAGTTTAACTAAAGATCTCATCATTAATGGTATTTTGGCGGGTGTTGGTGGTACGATTGTTTTTGTACCTAATATTGCTATGCTATTTTTATTTATTGCTTTATTAACAGAAACCGGATATTTGGCAAGAAGTGCTTTTTTAGTGGATCGCGTGATGCACAATTTTGGCTTACATGGTAAGGCTGTCATTCCTATGGTGATGGGATTTGGTTGTAATGTCCCTGCAATTATGGCTACTCGTACTATCGAAAATGATAAAGACCGATTAGTGGCTATTTTGGTCAACCCTTATATGAGTTGTTCTGCCAGATTACCCATCTTTGTGTTGTTTACAGGAGCTTTTTTTCCTGAAAATGCTGGTACAGTGATGTTTTATGTTTATGCCATTAGTGTTGTGATAAGTCTGTTGACAGCCGTCATATTAAGTAAATTTTTTATTAAAGGTGCCAATAAGACCCCGTTTATTATGGAGTTGCCACCTTTTAGAATGCCTACCTTACGTTCTGTTTATATTCATATTAGTGGCAAGGTAATAATTTTCCTTAAAAAAGTGACAGGGATTATTTTAGTCGGCAGTATCGTGATTTGGTGTCTACAAACATTTCCACAGCAGGTGGATTTATCTAAAGATTATCAAACAGAAATTCAGCAATTACTCAATGCCCCGCAAACAAAAGAAGTTGAGCATGAGATTTATGCGCTGGAAAATGAACGAAATATGGAAACTTTGCAGAAAAGGTTTTTAGGCCAAGTGGGACATTTTGTTAAGCCAGTATTAGAGCCTTTAGGTTTCGATTTGAATACTTCTATTGCTTTAATTACTGGTGTCGTGGCCAAAGAAGTGGTGGTTGCTACCTTTGCTATTTTATACTCTGAAAGTGAAGCAGATGAAACTGCAGTTGGTTTGCGAGAAAAGCTCCGGCGTGCTATTTCACCATTAACGGCAGTGGCATTTATGATTTTTACCTTGTTATATATTCCGTGTATGTCAACCATTGCCATTATGTACCAAGAAACGGCTTCTTTAGGCTGGACTAGTTTCTCAATTGGTTTTTCTCTAGTGTTGGGTTGGACGATGGCATTTATTGTGATTACCATTGGTTCTTTGTTTGCTTAAGCCTTCGCTTATTGTTCAAAACTTTCCTCTCATCATTAGAAAAAATTAGACGAAAGGAGACTGCGAGATAATACAAGCTTTTTATTAACTTATTGCTGAAGATAGGTGAAGTAGAAAGTACCTCCTGATATGAGTAAATTTGAAATCAACGGTAAGTTTCATAACAAATGTTAAAATATTTATCTGAATTGTTTGAAAATTGAAAGTAGTACCTTATTATAGTACTATGCTGGCATGAAAAGGAAAAATAAGGTTGTTTTGCAAAAGTTATTTGCTCATCCAATAAGTGCCAATATTAAATGGTTAGAGATTGAAGCTCTTCTTATTGAACTGGGAGCCGAAATATCAGAGAAAGAAGGTTCACGTATTGGCATTAAGTTGTTTGATGATCGCAGAGTGTTTCACCGTCCACATCCTTCACCACATACGGATAAAGGTGCGGTCGCAAGTATTAGAGACTGGCTTAAAGCCAATGGAGTCAAGCCATGATGAATTTGATTGAAATTAATAATGTAAAAGCATTTATTCAATACGATCCCGACATTGAACTTTTTCGAGGCGAATTTATTGGACTTAATGGAAGTGCTGATTTTTATGCTGATAATATAAAATCTTTAAAACAAGAGGGTGAAATTTCACTTAAGGTTTTTCTGGATATGTGCCAAGAAGATGGAGTCGAACCTTATAAAAAGTTTTCTGGAAAATTTAATGTTAGGATTGGACCTAAACTTCATGAAAAAGTTGTAGCAATTTCTAAGGCAAAAATGATGAGCTTAAATGAGTTTGTTAATGATGCCATCGAAAGTAAATTAGCCAATTCCTCTTGAAAAGAGACGTTTTCAGTTCAGCAATAAAAGGCCACTACTAATGCAGTGGCTTTTTATTTTCATGCTATTGTACAGCTTTATAAAACTCTTTATAAAA
>CAYMMQ010000048.1:2274-5395 GCA_964391585.1 uncultured Ectothiorhodospiraceae bacterium | reverse complement strand
GCTAGGCGTGAGCGTTCGCCTTGCTGTAACGTGATATGTCCACCAAATTCCCAGTTTTTAAAACGATCAATGGCATAGGTTAAACCAGAGGACGTTTCGGTTAAATAAGGGGTATCAATTTGTGCTAAATTTCCCAGACAGATAATTTTTGTTTCTGGCCCTGCACGAGTAATTAACGTTTTCATTTGTTTAGGGGTTAAATTTTGAGCTTCATCAATAATCACAAAGCGACTTAAGAAGGTTCTACCGCGCATAAAGTTGAGTGCTCGAATTTTAATTTTATTACTTAATAGATCATTGGTGGCAGCTTTACCCCAATCTGAGTTCTCTTCTTGATGGGTTAATACTTCTAAGTTATCCATTAATGCTCCCATCCATGGAGCCATTTTTTCTTCTTCAGTACCCGGTAAAAATCCAATATCCTCACCAACTGAAACCGTTGCCCTAGTCATAATGATTTCTTTATAAGTGTTGGAATCTAATACTTGGCTCAAAGCTGCTGCTAGGGTTAATAAGGTTTTACCTGTACCTGCATGACCTAATAAAGAAACAAAGTCAATATTAGGATCCATTAATAAATTTAAGGCATAATTTTGTTCTTTATTTCGGGCATTGATCCCCCAGACGCCATTTTTCTTATTATCTCCACCATAATTTTTAATCCCTTCGATAATAGCTTCATGCTCGCCATTAACGGTATTAATCGTACGAATAATGCCTTCAAAACCTGATTCATCATCAATATGAATAAATTGGTTGGGGATCCAATTTTTAACACTATCTCCAGAAATTTTATAAAAGGTTCTACCTTCTTCAAGCCAGCTATCAATCTTTTTATCGTGTAAACTCCAAAAATCAGCGCCATAATTATCAAATCCGCTATATAATAAATTGACATCATCTATGGCCTGATCATTTTGATAGTCTTCAACCAAAACACCGATAGATGCTGCTTTGATCCGTAAGTTGATATCTTGGCTGACCAAAGTGACACGCTCATAATTTTTTTGTTCTTGTAAGGCATGAGTGATGGCAATAATATCATTATCATTTTTATGCCCAGGAAACGTTACCAAGAGTTCAATTTTTTCATCATGAGTTTGGAAAAATAGTTTACCCGTTGAATTTTGTTGATTTTTGTCTTGATCACTATTGATATTATAAGTTGGTAGTAGAGCAAAACCTTCTCTCAAGTTAGCAGGATTAGCATGTTTGGTTAATTCATCTAAAAAGCGACTAGCTTGTCGAGCATTTCTAGCAACCTCAGAATGACCTTTTTTGTTATTATCTAACTCTTCCAATACGACCATGGGTAAGAAAATATCATGCTCCTGAAAGCGAAATAAGGCGGCAGGATCATGAATCAGAACATTAGTATCAAGAATGAATAAGCGTTTATTGGTTGACATATGTGCTCTCCAAAATAATTTATAAGCCGTTAATAAAGTCTAATACTTCTTCGATATGTGTTTTTACTTTAACTTTTCGCCATTCCTTAATTAATATTCCATTGGGATCAATTAGAAAGCTACTACGCTCTATGCCCATATGGGTTTTTCCATATAGCTTTTTCTCTTTAATGACATCAAATAAATTACAGATAGTTTCTTCTTTATCGGAAATAAGCTCAAAAGGGAAGTTATGTTTTAATTTAAAGTTTTGGTGCGTTTTTAAACTATCACGAGAAATACCAAAAATCTCAACGTTTTTGGCGCTAAATTCTAAGTATCTGTCTCGAAAGTCTTGGCCTTCTTCTGTGCAACCAGGCGTATTATCTTTGGGGTAAAAATACAATAAAGTAAATTTTCCTTGTTGTGCTGTCATCGAAAAATCTGAATCATTGGTCACTGCCCCACTAAAGTCAGGGACTTTTTCACCGATAGTTAATGTCATTTATCTTTCCTTTATCTTTTCAGTTTAAAAAATGCATATATACCCATAATCATTGACCAAAAGTAGGCTCAATAGAGAAATGCAGACTACGTTTAGAACTTTATTTATAAACTAGTTATCTTAAGATCCCAAGGATCATGGGTATAATTTTTTTGAGTTTATTTTTTTACATAAATTGTGTTTTCAATTTAACCCATTTATAAGGAAAATCAAGTTATTTTTCAGTTTTCAAACAACAAACTTCAGGAAAATCTTGTATTCAGTATCAAGCACAAGTAATATGCCATTTATTTAAAGTAATAATGTTTATTAAGGCTTTCAAATAGTAAATATACAAATATTGGAGATTTCAAGATATGTTTCAGGGTAGCATGGTTGCTTTAGTGACACCAATGAAAAAAAATGGAAGAGTAGATGCCAGTATCGACCACGATGCACTTTGTAACTTAATTGAGTTTCATATTGAAAAGAAAACGGATGCGATTATTGTGGCCGGCACTACCGGCGAATCTGCAACTTTAACTGATGCAGAACATTGTGACTTGATCCGTTTTGTGGTTGAACAAGTGAATCATCGGATCCCAGTGATTGCTGGGACGGGTGCAAATTCAACCCATGAGGCGATTGAGTTGACGCAATGTGCTAAAAATAATGGAGCTGATGCTTGTTTGTTAGTGACTCCGTACTATAACAAACCCACGCAAGAAGGTTTATATCAACACCACAAAAAGATAGCAGATACTGTATTAATTCCTCAGATATTATATAATGTGCCCGGAAGAACGGCTGTAGACTTGTTACCGGAAACAATTCTTCGTCTGGCAGATATCAGCAATATCGTTGGAGTGAAAGAAGCAACGGGCGATTTAACCCGTGCCAAGCAATTAATTACGGCTTTAGATGGTCGAATGGACGTATATTCAGGCGATGATGCTAGCGCCATGGAGTGTATGCTTTTAGGGGCAAAAGGTGATATTTCTGTTACCGCTAATATTGCTCCTGCGCAAATGCATACAATGTGTACAGCAGCGATAAATAAAGATAGAGAAACGGCTGAAAAAATTAATCAGCAACTTGATATATTGCACCGAAATTTATTTGTTGAATCTAATCCCATCCCAGTAAAATGGGCTTTATATAAAATGGGTTTAATCTCTACTGCTATACGACTGCCTTTAACGGTGTTGGATGAAAAATTTCACGATAAGATAACAGATGCTTTAATTAC
>CAYMMQ010000048.1:0-2174 GCA_964391585.1 uncultured Ectothiorhodospiraceae bacterium | reverse complement strand
CTTTAACGGTGTTGGATGAAAAATTTCACGATAAGATAACAGATGCTTTAATTACAGCGAATATATTAGACAATTAACATCATTGTTTTTTTAGTAGCATTATCTGATGTTGTACTTCTAACTTTTTATAAAATGAATTAACTTTTATGCAGATATTAAACTTTTTTTTACTACTTTCAATCTTGTCCTTTTCTTTAATAGGTTGTAGCTCTTTGAATTCCCTGACTGATGCGATTTCTGGTCGTAAAGTTGACTACAAAAAGCAAAGTCGATCAATTGAAAGACTTGAAATGCCACCTGATTTAATTGCTGCTCCTATGAATGATATTATGCCAACGCCACAGTTGGCCTCAGAAAATGGGCAAATTGTTGTTCAGGGTGAGAGAGGTAGTACACAGCAACAAGGTTTTGTTTTAGGTGAACAGGTTTTACCACCTCAAAAAGGCATTAAAGTTCTTTGGGAAGGGAATAGCCGTGTTTTATTAATCAATGGTAGTAAACGCCAGGTTTGGGATAAAGTACGTGACTTTTGGTTAAACAAAGGCATGTTGATTAAACGAGAAACAGCTGCAATTGGAATTTTAGAAACGGAGTGGGCTGAAAACAGAGCTGATATCCCGCAAGACATGATCCGTAGTGCCTTGGGTAATGTTTTTGAAAGTATGTATTCTGCAGGTACCCGAGATAAATATCGCATCAGGCTAGAAGAAGAGTATGATGCTCCGGTTGTGCGGTTATATATTACTCATTATGGCTTGAAAGAAGTGGTTGAAAATAGCTCGGCGGAACGAGTGGTATGGGAAACTCGTCCTCGCGATCCGGAATTAGAAGTTGAAATGCTGAATCAAATGATGGTTTATTTTGGTATGGAAGCGAAAAAATCTAAGGCGTTGTTAGCGCAGCAAGCACAAAATAACGTTGATAGAGCAAACTTGGTGTCTAATACCCGCGGTGATACTCGCTTATTGATTAAAGAAACGTTCCCTCGTGCTTGGAGAAGTGTTGGTGTTGCTTTGGATAGAATGAATTTTGTCGTTGATGATAAAGTTCGCAGTGATGGAATGTATTTTGTCACTTATGCAGATCCTTTTGTGGATAAAAACTCAAAAAGTTGGTTAAGTCGCTTAAAATTCTGGGAAAAAGACAGTAATAAAGAAAGTAAACGTTATATTATTCAATTAGAAAAATCTACTGATAATACGCTTGTATTGGTATTAGATGAGAAAAAGGTCGTTGATAACTCTAGTACAGCTGAAAGAATTTTAAATTTGTTACATGAAGAGCTAAAATAGAAAAAATATGCGTTTTGCTTCTTTAGGTAGTGGAAGCTCTGGAAATTGCACTTTAATTCAAAGTGGTGACACTATTTTGATGTTAGATTGTGGTTTTGCCTGCAAAGAGACAGTTAGGCGTTTAGCTCGCTTAGCTATTTTGCCAGAGCAAATAAGTGCAATTTTAGTGACCCATGAGCATAACGATCATTTTTCCGGTGTTGGCGTATTCTCGCGAAAATTCAATGTGCCGGTGTGGATGAATTATGGCACTTTGCAACAACATAAAAAAATTGGTCGAATTGATCGACTCAAGCTATTTAATTCTTTTACTACTTTTAATATTAACAACTTCACTTTATATCCCTGTGTTGTTCCTCACGATGCCCGCGAAGCGGTACAATTTGTCTTTCAAGCCAACAATAAACGCTTAGGGATCTTTACCGATCTGGGACATATTACCCCATTAATAGTACAGCATTTGAAAAATTTAGATGCATTGATGATTGAAGCAAATCATGACCTAGATATGTTATGGCAGGGGAGTTATATGCCTGTTTTAAAAAAGCGGGTAGCCAGTGATTATGGTCACTTAAACAATTATCAGGCTGCACAATTGGTTAAAGAAACTAATACAGATAAATGCCAACATCTTATTGCAGGCCATCTGAGTCAGGAAAATAATAGCCCAGAAAAAGCTCAACAAGCTTTTTTACAAGTATTAGAACAATTGCCTCCCGCTTTTGAAATTGCTCACCAAGATAGTGGTTTTCAGTGGAAACAAATCAATTAAGATATCATAGGTTAGTTCTTAAGGTAAATATTGCTCGAAACTGTTCCCCTTTAGTAAAGAGGGGTTAGGGGAGATTTGTTCTTTTAAATAAAATCCCCCTCAATCCCCCT
>CAYMMQ010000047.1:0-16152 GCA_964391585.1 uncultured Ectothiorhodospiraceae bacterium | reverse complement strand
CAATAAACCGTAATTACTTAATATCCTTGCTAGCAGGATTATTTTACCCGCTAGCCTTTTCTCCTTTTAGCGATAAAATTCCTTTTGTTGCACTGCTGATTTATCCTATTATTGCTTTATTTTTTGGCTTAATTATTCAAGCTAAAACAAAGCGACAAGCTTTTATTGTAGCTTGGTGTTTTGGCATAGGTCTTTTTTCAACCGGCATATCGTGGGTTTATGTTGCTATTCATGAATATGGATATACGGTTTGGTGGCTTGCCGCGACCCTAAGCGCTTTTTTTATTTTATTCTTAGCTTTATTTTTTGCTTTACAAGGTTTATTAAGTTTTTATTTATTAACAAAATTCAATAAACAACAACAGTCTCTTGTAGCATTAATGATATTACCACTCTGCTGGCTTTTATTTGAATGGATACGAACTTGGTTTTTAACAGGATTTCCTTGGTTATTAGCCGGATACTCACAAATCGACCTATCCTTATCAGCTTACGCTCCCATCGTTGGTGTTTATGGTTTGTCTTTTTTAATTTGTTTTTTAGCTGCTTGCTTATGGTTTTTAATTAAAAACAAGGTTAAAGATCAAAGACTTATCGCTCTACTCGCTACTTGTATTATTGTATTAAGCTACCCCATTCAACAGATAACATGGACCTCAACAAGTGGTGATAATATTCAAGTTGCCATGGTACAGGGCAATATTTCACAACACAACCGCTGGGATGATAACTTTTTACAACAAGTGATTAATACTTATGCTCAGTTAAGCAAACCCTTATGGGAGAAAAATCAGCTTATCGTTTGGCCTGAGAATGCCATTCCTACTTTTTATCACTACCTTGAAGATAGTTTGTACCAACAAATTAAACAGAACATCAAGGGAAAAGATATTAGCTTTGTGACCGGTTTACCTTATAAAGATCCTAATAACAATCATTATTACAATGCCTTATTAAAAATTGATAATAACTCTAATGAGTTTTATTTTAAGCAACACCTTGTTCCTTTTGGTGAATATGTTCCTCTTGAATATTACCTGCGAGGTCTGATTAAATTTTTTAATATTCCAATGTCAGGTTTTTCACTACCAACTGCAAGTCAAAAACCAATTAACATCAAGGGCTTTAACGTTGCTAGTAGTATTTGCTTTGAAGATGCCTTTGCCGATATTTTATTGCCACAACTTGCCAATAGTGGTTTTATGTTAAACTTATCCAATAATAGTTGGTATGGTGACTCTTTTGCCCCACATCAACACTTGCAAATAGCAAGAATGCGGGCTAAAGAAAGTGAGCGAGAACTCATTCGCTCTACGACTGGAGGCATCTCAGCATTAATTGATTTTCAAGGTAATATTAAACAGCAAAGCGCTTTATTTGAGCAAAGTATTATTGAAGGAGCAATTCAACCTCGTCAAGGTGTAACGCCTTATATCAAACACCCTGTTACGAATGTTTTAATACTTATAGCTTTGATAAGTTTGTTGCTTTATCTGTTTAGTAGTCCCATTTTTGTTGTAAAAAAAACAGAAATTACCCAATAATTACTGGTATATTTGTAGGAATCCTCTGATAGACTAATGCCAAAGAGTCTTTTACAATCATTATAAATAACTTTTATGACCAATCGTCATAAGGATGGTGTAAAATGCTTATCACTGAATTACCAGAAATGGATCGCCCTAGAGAAAAGCTACTCTTTAAAGGCGCCAATAGTTTGTCCGATGCAGAATTATTAGCGATTTTTTTACGCACGGGGATCAAAGGTTTATCCGCCATTAATTTAGCACATCGATTAATTAATCAGTTTGGTGGTTTACGTCAATTACTACAGGCAAAACAAGATGATTTTTGTTCGATTAAAGGTTTGGGGCAAGCTAAATATGCTCAGCTACAAGCTATTTTAGAGTTAGCGAAACGTTACCTAGAACAGGGATTACAGCAAAAGCAAGTGTTTAGTTGCCCTGATGATACCAAAAGTTATTTATCTCACCTAGTTAGCAATAAAGAACATGAAGTTTTTGTTTGTTTGTATTTAAACAATCAGCATTATTTGATCAAAAGTGAGCAATTATTTCGAGGAACCATTGATTCAACCAGTGTTCATCCAAGAGAAGTGGTGAAACAAGCCTTGCGTTATAATGCTGCAGCCATGATTATCGCCCATAATCACCCATCTGGTCTTGCCGAACCAAGTCGCGCAGATGAGAGCATGACTAAACGAATCAAGGATGCTTTATCTTTGGTTGATATTCGCCTGTTAGATCATTTTATTATTGCCAATAATCAAGTCATTTCTTTGGCTGAAAGAGGCTTTCTTTAAGTGCCACAACAACGACCTTCCCCTCAAACTAAGGTACTAATTACTGGTGCAAGCGGTTTTATTGGTTCTGCATTAGTTAACTTCTTAAACCTAGCCGAAGAAAACTTAGTATGTGTGTCACGAAAAATTAACCCCTGCATTAAAGCAAAACAATTTCTGGTAAAAGATATTAATGCTCAAACAAACTGGCAAGCGTTCTTGCAAGACATTGATATTGTGATCCATCTTGCCGCTAGAGTACATATCATGAATGAAAATGATGAACTCGCTTTAGAGAAATTTCGACAAACTAATGTTTTGGCCACGAGAAACTTAGCAGAGCAGGCGATTAGCGCAGGGGTAAAACGTTTTATTTATTTAAGTTCCATCAAAGTTAATGGCGAGCAAACCAACAATGGTCGTTTTTGTGCAAATGATACAGCAAAGCCACAAGATCCCTATGCTGTTTCAAAATATGAAGCGGAGCAGTCATTACTTGCCTTAAAAAATATCGAGGTAGTGATTATTCGACCGCCGTTAGTTTATGGTCAAAACATGAAAGGTAATTTATTACGCCTGCAAAAATTGATCGCTAAAAATATTCCTCTTCCATTAAAAAACATTAACAATAAACGAAGTTTTGTTGCCACTGAAAATCTCTGCTCTTTTATTCAATGCTGTATGTTTCACCCTAAAGCCGCTGGTGAAATTTTTTTAGTCAGTGATGGTCACGATATTTCCAGTAGCGAATTAATTCAAGCAATTGCGTTTGCTTTAAATAAAAAAACCTTCTTATTTACTTTTCCTCCAGCGCTGATTAAATTTTTTGCATGCATACTGGGGAAAAAAGCAGAATTTGATCGCTTATTTCAATCTTTACAAATCGATATCAGTAAAAACCAACAACTTCTAGAATGGAAACCTCCTTCTCAAATGCAGGATTTATTAAAAAAATATCTGAGTGATCGGACTTAAACCAATGATAATTGATAAAAAATTCATATTAGCTTTTTAGTTTTAGTTATTTTTAATGACTTGCTCGGCTCTAAACTTGAACACATTTCTTGTTCCTATTATAATGTTTCGTTCGTTGGACAAGAACTTATTCATTTAAGTGTCTTTCAAAGTCTTTCTTCACGATTAAACACGAGGTTCTGTCATGCCGACAGCAAAGTCAATTAAAGCATTAACTAATACGGGTATTTACCGCCCTTCCTTTGAAAAAGAGAACTGTGGATTTGGTTTAATATCTCACATGGATGGCGCCCAAAGTCATTGGGTTATCGAAACGGCCATTGAATCTTTGGCTAGACTTACTCATCGTGGGGCAATATCTGCTGATGGAAAAACAGGCGATGGTTGTGGTTTATTAATTCAAAAACCTAACTCATTTTTTCAAGATGTGGCAAAAAAGCATGGTTTTAAACTAAAAGATAACTTTGCCGTAGGGGTTATATTTTTAAGTCAGGATGAGGAGCAAGAAAAATTTGCCCGTCAAACTATTATTGATGCCCTGGCAAAAGAAAACCTCGAATTTGCCGGCTGGAGACAGGTACCTGTTAATCCTTCTGTACTGGGTACAGAAGCGAGTTCTAGTCTGCCTCTTATAGAGCATGTATTTGTTAATCCTGCTGATGGTATGGATGATCAAAGCTTTGAAAGGCATTTATATATTGCAAGAAGACGCGCAGAAAAAATCATTGAAGCAACAAAGGAAGACTCATTTTTTTATATTCCCTCAATGTCATCCAATGTACTTTCCTATAAAGGCTTGGTAATGCCTGATACCTTAGCAAAATTTTACCTTGATTTAAATAATACTGATTTGGCCACTAAAATGGCGGTGTTTCATCAACGCTTTTCCACCAATACTTGGCCACAATGGCGTTTAGCACAGCCATTTCGTTACCTTGCCCACAATGGTGAAATTAATACTATTCAAGGAAATAGAAACTGGTCTGTCGCCAGAGGACATAAATTTGAAACAGATTTAATCCCAGATATGGATGCTATTCGCCCTCTGGTTTCCATGTCAGGCTCTGACTCTAATAGCTTAGATAATATGCTTGAAGCTTTATTAGCTGGTGGCATGGATATCTTTAGAGCCATGCGTTTGTTAGTACCACCTGCTTGGCAAAATGTTGAAAATATGCACCCCGGTTTAAAAGCCTTTTATGAATACAACTCCATGCACATGGAACCCTGGGATGGCCCTGCTGGTGTGGTAATAACTGATGGTCGTTACGCAGCTTGTACACTCGATAGAAATGGACTACGCCCAGCTCGATATGTTATCACTCGTAATACCGAGGGAGTTAATGGCTTAAGAGAACAAAAATATTCTGACTGCGTGATTACCCTAGCGTCAGAAACAGGTGTTTATGATTACCAGGAAAAAGATGTTATCGCTAAAGGTCGTTTAAAACCTGGAGAAATGTTGGCAGCTGATACACAAACCGCCAACTTATTATTACCAAGTGATGTTGATAGCTTATTGATGAGTCGTTTTGATTATAAAACGTGGATGAAAACTGGTGCAAACCACCTTGAATCGACTTTAAATGCACCTGCAAGTAGCAACAACTCAATGAGTGATGAATTATACAAAAGTTATGAAAAACAATTTATTGTAAGTAATGAAGAAAAAGAATATGTCATCAAAGTTTTAGCCGAACAAGGGCAAGAAGCTGTTGGTTCTATGGGTGATGATACCCCTATGGCTGTTTTATCTGAGCAAGTTAGACCGTTATATGATTACTTCAGGCAGCAATTTGCCCAAGTAACCAACCCACCTATCGACTCCTTACGCGAAAGCATTGTGATGTCATTAGAAACCTGTTTGGGGGCAGAGCAAAACTTATTTGAAGAAAAACCTGAATATGCTCAACGACTGTTGGTTGAATCCCCGGTATTATCAAGCAATAAATGTGAACAACTACTGTCGCTAAAACTAGAAGACTATAACCTACAAGAAATTGACCTCAATTATAGTAAAGATGTTTCGTTGCGTGATGCCATTCAATCCATATCGGATCAAGCGGTTAGTGCGGTAGAATCGGGCAAAGTTATTTTGCTTTTAACTGATGACGGGATTAGTAAGGATAAATTAGTTATTCATGCCTTACTGGCAACCGGCGCTATTCATCATCGCTTAATTAAAGAAGGCTTACGTTGTGATGCCAATATAATCGTTAAAACTGCAACTGCAAGGGACTCACACCAAATTGCGACCCTTATTGGTTATGGCGCCACCTGTGTTTACCCCTATTTTGCCTATGAAATTATTGCTAAATTAATTGAACGAGGCGAAATAAAAAATCAAAATATTGCCGAAGTCACTAAAGCTTACCGCAAAGGAATTAATAAAGGCTTACATAAAGTGATGTCTAAAATGGGTATTTCCACTATTGCCAGTTACCGAGGAGCGCAGTTATTTGAAGCGATAGGTATTGATGCAGAAGTGGTAGAAACTTGTTTTAAAGGCACGACAAGCCGTATTGCAGGTGCGGGTTTTGAACATTTTCAACAAGATGCATTATTAGTAAACCAAGTTGCCTGGAACAGCCGTAAAGAGAACCTTCATGGTGGCATTTATCGTTTTGTACACGGTGGTGAATATCACGCGTATAACCCTGATGTCATCAAATATTTACAACAGGCAGTGCAAACAGGTGATTATAATGCTTATCGACAATATGCAGATGCTGTTAATCATCGCCCTGTTGCGACATTACGTGATTTATTACAATTGCGTAAAAATCAAACCCATATCAATATTGATGATGTTGAGCCTGCTGAAGAAATTTATAAACGCTTTGACTCCGCAGCGATGTCTATGGGGGCTTTATCAAAAGAAGCTCATGAAACTTTAGCACAAGCTATGAACAGCTTAGGTGCTCGTTCAAATTCTGGCGAAGGTGGTGAAGATCCTGCACGTTTTAATAATGATAAAATTTCTAAAATAAAACAGATTGCCTCAGGTCGATTTGGTGTGACACCACACTATTTGGTTAATGCCGAAGTCTTGCAAATAAAAATTGCGCAAGGAGCAAAGCCAGGTGAAGGAGGTCAATTACCAGGACATAAAGTGGATATTGCTATCGCCAAGCAGCGTTACTCTGTTCCCGGCGTGACCTTAATATCTCCACCTCCGCATCATGATATTTACTCTATTGAGGATTTATCACAGTTAATTTATGACTTAAAGCAAGTCAATCCACAAGCCTTGGTTTCTGTTAAATTAGTTTCAGAACCAGGAGTAGGAACAATTGCTGCCGGTGTTGCAAAAGCTTATGCCGATCTCATCACCATTTCAGGTTATGATGGTGGTACAGGAGCCAGCCCATTAACGTCTGTTAAGTATGCCGGCTCTCCTTGGGAATTAGGACTGACTGAAACACAGCAAGTATTATTTGCTAATGATTTACGGGGAAAAATTCGCCTACAAACAGATGGTGGTTTAAAAACTGGTTTAGACGTCATCAAAGCAGCAATTTTAGGAGCTGAAAGTTTTGCCTTTGGTACCGGACCAATGGTGGCAATGGGATGTAAATATTTACGTATTTGTCACTTAAATAACTGTGCAACCGGTGTAGCAACACAAAATGAAACCTTAAGGAAGCAACATTTTGCTGGTCAGGTCGAAATGGTAATGAACTATTTCCGTTTTATCGCCCAAGATATTCGTGAAATTCTTGCCAGCTTAGGCATTAACAAACTAGAAGATGTTATTGGCAGAACAGATTTACTGGAATCATTGACTGGAAAAACCAATAAGCAACAAGCACTGGACTTATCGCCTTTGTTAACGACAATAACAGCAGATAGCAATAAAGCTCGTTTTTGTGTGTCCGCAAAAAATGAGCCCTACGATAAAGGATTATTAGCAGAAAAAATGGTTGCTGATATTATTCCTGATATTGACGCCTCACAAGGTGGTATTTACCACTATGATGTGAAAAATACCGATCGCTCTATTGGTGCTAGGCTTTCTGGTGAGATTGCTAAGCGATTTGGCAATTTAGGCATGGAAAAACACCCGATAACCATTAATATGAAAGGTAGTGCCGGCCAGAGCTTAGGCGTGTGGAATGCCGGTGGTTTACACCTTAAATTAACCGGCGATGCAAATGACTATGTCGGTAAAGGTATGACAGCAGGTTCTATTGTAATCAAACCTGAAAAAAATGTTCAATTTGCCAGTAATGGATCAGCAATTATTGGTAATACTTGCTTATATGGAGCCACCGGTGGGCTATTAATGGCAGCTGGGATGGCAGGTGAGCGATTTGCTGTTAGAAACTCTGGAGCAACAGCCATTGTTGAAGGCATTGGCGATCATGGTTGTGAATATATGACAGGTGGTGTTGTGATTGTACTTGGAGAAACCGGGGTTAACTTTGGCGCTGGCATGACTGGTGGTTTTGCTTTTGTCCTAGATCAAGGTAATGAGTTTGTCGATCGCTATAATCATGAACTGATTGATATTAACCGCATTAGCAATGAATCTATGGAAGCTTATAGAAATTATTTACGCGATAAACTTATTGCTTATACTTTAGAAACTGAAAGTCAATGGGGGCAATATATCCTTGATAATTTTGCGGAAATGCTGTCAAAATTTTGGTTAGTAAAACCCAAAGCAGCTTCTATCGAAAATTTATTAGATACTTTATCCGTAGAAGCAGCTTAAGCCAAATAACAGAGAAAATAATATGAGTAATAACTTTCAATTTTTAGAAGTAAAACGTAATGATCCTGAAAAAAAGGCGGCAAATATTCGGATCAAGGAATACCGAGAAATTTATAAAAGTTTTAACCAGGCTGAAATTAACGAGCAAGCAGATCGCTGTTTAGATTGTGGCAACCCATATTGTGAATGGAAATGCCCTGTTCATAATTTCATCCCTCATTGGTTACGCTTGGCTAAAGAAGGCAAAATTATTGAAGCCGCAGAATTATCACATCGCACCAATTCACTCCCTGAAATTTGTGGCCGAGTCTGCCCACAAGACCGACTATGTGAAGGCTCTTGTACCCTAAATGATGAATTTGGTGCAGTCACCATTGGTCAAACAGAAAAATATATTACTGATACTGCTTTTTCAATGGGTTGGAAGCCCGATTTATCGGCCGTGAAAAAACTGGGTAAAAAAGTTGCTGTGATTGGTGCTGGTCCTGCGGGGCTTGCTTGTGCCGATGTATTAATTCGCAATGGTGTTGATGTGGTTGTCTATGATAAACACCCTGAAATTGGCGGTTTGTTAACCTTTGGCATTCCAGAGTTTAAGCTTGAAAAAGAAGTGATGTTTAAAAGACGTAAAGTTTTTGAACAAATGGGGATCCAGTTTATTTTAAATACGGCTGTTGGTAGCGATATCTCCATGCAGCAATTACAAGGTAACTATGATGCTGTTTTTATGGGTATGGGAACCTATAACTCCATGAGTGCCGGTATTGCGGGTGAAGATGCCCAAGGTGTTCATCTTGCTTTAGACTTTTTAATTTCAAATGTGCATAATTGTTACGACTTTAATAGTATGTCTAAAAATCAAGCTGTTGACTTTATCGACATGAAAGGAAAAAAAGTCGTGGTTTTAGGTGGTGGTGATACGGCAATGGATTGTAATAGAACCTCTATTCGTCAAGGTGCAAAATCCGTACATTGTGCTTATCGTCGAGATGAAGCTAATATGCCGGGATCTAAAAAAGAAGTGGTTAATGCCAAAGAGGAAGGGGTTAACTTCTTGTGGAATCGCCAACCGGTAGAAATTATCACCGATAATAATGCGGTTACTGGGATTAAGCTACTCACCACTCAACTAGGTGAAGCGGATGAGCGAGGTAGAAGAAAACCTGAGCCAATCGAAGGTTCTGAAGAAATTATTGCTGCTGATGTTATCTTAATTGCGTTTGGTTTTAGGCCCAGCCCTGCAGATTGGTTTGCGGATTGTAATATTAATACTGATGAACGTGGGCGAGTTATTGCTCCTAGCAATCACGCGTTTAAATTTCAAACTTCTAATCCAAAAGTTTTTGCTGGCGGGGATATGGTTAGAGGTTCTGACTTAGTGGTAACAGCTATCGCTGAAGGCAGACAAGCTGCTGAAGGGATTTTGGACTATTTAGAACAATAGCTTTGCTGATTAAAAAACCACTTAGCTAATAAGAGATGTTGTTAAAACTCATTATTCGCTAAGTGGCATATCTCGTCTCGTTATAAAGTTAATTTACCGAGCAAGTTTTTTCTTCTTCAATTTTCCCAGCTTCTACCGCATCAATTGCTTTTTGATCGTGTTCATTTGCAGGACAACCACAGCTATAACCGCTTTCTGTTGCGTGTAATCTTGCTTGTTCAATATGCCATTGTGCTACTTTTAAGTGTTGATCAACATTCATCTTTAATTCCTTTTTTAAATATTAATAATAACCTAGTTAATTACTAAGGTATTATATAATAACATGATTATTACCTGATTTTCCAGGTTTTTTTATCACAACTATGCACAAAATTAAAAACTACTTTGCCAATAAATGCTCTGCAACTTTTTCTGCCAGCTCATTAGGAACAAACTTAGTTAAAATATCATTTGCTCCTGCAGTAATCGCTTTTTGCAAATTCATTTTGCCATTTAAGGATGTATGCATCAATACATGAATATCTTTATATTCAGGCATTTCACGTACAGCAGAAACAAAAGAATATCCATCCATTTCAGGCATTTCGATATCTGAGATAATCATGTTAATTTCAATACCACCTTCTTTACACTCTCTTAGAACGTCCAGTCCCTCTCTACCATCAACCGCAGTAATATGCTGTAAACCTAAATTATCCAAGGCACGAATCGTTTGTTTAATTGCCAAAGAAGAATCATCCACAATCAGCAACATTTTACCTTTGATTTTTGCTAAAACACTTTCTGCAATATCTAAGTTTTTTTCAATCGCCATGCCTAGCACTTCCGCTAATACTTTTTCGATATCCAAAATTTGTACTAATTCATTATCAATCAAGGTTACCCCTGTGGTATAACTCGCCATCGTGCCTTTTTGATTAGGTGGTTTAATATCTTTCCAATCGATAACCACTATTTTATCAATCCCAGAAACCCATAAGCCCTGAATATGCCGGTTAATTTCTGCAGTAATAACCGAACCCTTTCGTCGGGTTTCCTTATCAAGCGATTGACGTGTTGCTGCAATCGCTCGGGCCAAATGAATAATGGGAATGGTATTACCACGTAAATTATAAACACCTAACACATTAGGGTTTGCATCGGGAAGTTGGTTTAAGTGTGGACAAGGAATTACTTCTTGAACTTTTAATACATTAATACCAAAACGCCTTTTACTACCTATATAAAATAATAATAGTTCAAGCCGATTGGAATCTTGTTTTTTTAAAGGGTTTAAGCTGGTTGTATGGCTCACGATATTCTCCGTTATCTATCCTTTTGTTTATATCGGCAATTTAAATAAAAGGTTTATAGCCATAACCATTGAAAACAAAAAAGCCCGCAACATTGAGTAGTTTATTTTAACGAATACGCTGCTTCAACTGTATTTTGTAATAAGGTTGCAACAGTCATTGGTCCTACTCCACCAGGGACTGGTGTGATCCATGCTGCTTTATCTTTGGCAGTATCAAACTCAATATCACCAATCAATTTATTATTGATACGATTAATACCCACATCAATGACAATGGCACCTTGTTTAATCCAATTGCTATTTACAATACCGGGTCGACCTACTGCAACAACAACAATATCAGCCTGCTCAATGTGCTGCTGTAGATTCTTGGTTTGACTGTGGCAAGTGGTGACTGTACAAGCTGCCATTAATAATTCCAGCCCCATTGGGCGACCGACAATATTGGATGCCCCAACCACAACGGCATGTTTACCACGAAGATCCTCTCCTGTTGTTGCTAATAATGTCATCACTCCTTTTGGGGTACACGGTCTTAACAAGGGTCGTTTTTGTGCAAGACGTCCCATGTTATAAGGGTGAAAGCCATCAACATCCTTGGCTGGATCAATTCTTTCTAAAATAACATCGGCATTAATAGAGCTTGGCAAAGGAAGTTGCACCAAAATACCATCAATTTGCTCATTTTTATTAAAGTCATCAATCAAGCTCAATAATTGTTGTTCCGTAATATCTTCACTTAAAGCACCATCCCCAAAAGAGCGAAGCCCAATTTTTTTACAGGCTGCAACTTTATTGCGCACATAAACACTGGATGCAGGGTTTTGCCCAACTTGGATAACCGCCAAACCAGGTGGACGCTTACCTAGTCGCATTTGTTTATCAACTTTAGCTTTTAATGAGTCTAATAATTCATCAGCAATTTGTTTTCCATTAATAATTTTTGCCGTCATAATGTCTCTTTATCAGGTTGTTTATGGAATTAATTGACCCTAATATGGCCTATTAATATTTCTTTGAGCTGAGTATTATACTCCTCTAAACGGTAACAAGTAATATATTTAAAAAAAAGTATTGCATTAGTGGGGAATATCAACTAAAATCTGCCCCGCAATAAGCAATGATTTATTCGGGGTGTAGCGCAGTCTGGTAGCGCGCTTGCTTTGGGAGCAAGATGTCGGGAGTTCGAATCTCTCCATCCCGACCAAATCAAATCAACTTAAGCAAAAGTATAGAATTTTGCGCCCGTAGCTCATCAGGATAGAGCATCGGCCTTCTAAGCCGAGGGTAGCAGGTTCGAATCCTGCCGGGCGCACCAGCTATGCTCGGTTTGGTGCGAAGTTATGGTGAGCGTAGCTCAGTTGGTAGAGCTCAGGATTGTGACTCCTGCGGTCGAGGGTTCGAACCCCTTCGTTCACCCCAGCCACCTCATAAATAAACTTGTCACATTAAATCAAATTAAAATCTATCTTTTATTTACCAAAGATCAATTTTAGACGCTTTAAATGCTTAAATTTAATTTGCTAGTTGTTAGTTAGTTGAAATATTAGAAATAAAATGTTGTATACAGCTACTAGGCTATTATACAATGCCTCTTAAGGTTAATACCTAAGAAAAAGCGGGAGTGGTGAAATTGGTAGACACGCTGGATTTAGGTTCCAGTGCCGCAAGGTGTGAGAGTTCGAGTCTCTCCTTCCGCACCATTAAAAATTTTTTATCTTCTTAGGATATTTACGTTCAAAAAGCGATCATGGTTTATATTGATGCTTTTCTGATTTTTGAAAAATATCATCTGCTTTTATTAAATATAAAAGTAACAACACCCTTTTACAAAAATCTTTAGCCCCCATATAATATATCGCACAATTATATAGTCCATTGCAGACTTTCACTGTTATGTTGATACACATCAAACATAATTTTTATTATTAGTTAGTTTATGAGGTTTAAAATGCAGGTTGTAGTCGAAGATAAAGAAGGCTTAGAAAAACATATGCGCGTCAGTTTTGATGCAACAGAAATGAGCAAAGAAATTCAATCACGTTTACAATCTTTGTCTAAAACCGCAAAGCTTAATGGATTTCGTCCTGGCAAAATCCCTTTTGCTGTTATTAAGAAAAAATTTGGCAAGCAAGTAGATGCAGAAGTATTACAAGACAATATCTCAAAAACCATTCAAGCAGCTGTAGAACAAGAAAAGTTAAAAATTGCCGCAAGTCCCAGCATTACTGAAGTGGATTATAATACGGAAAAAAATGAAGTAAATTATACCGCAAGTTTTGAAATTATGCCTAAAATAACACTTGCCTCAATGAATGATCTTGAGGTAGAAAAACCTCAGGTTTCTATCCAAGACTCCGATATAGAAAAGACTATTGAAGACATTCGTAAGCAACACCAACATTTTCATGTGGTCGATCGAGCAGCACAAGATAATGACAAGATCACTTGTAATTTTGTTGGCACCATTGATGGTAAAGCATTTAATAATAATGAAGGTAAAAACATTGCTATTTCAATTGGTGAGAAAAAAATGATCCCGGGTTTTGAGGAAGGATTAATTGGCACTAAAGCGGGTCAACAAGTTGTTCTTAATTTAGAATTTCCCGCTGATTATCAATTTGATGAAGTTGCTGGAAAAGCAGTAGACTTTAATATTGACATCATTAAAGTTGAAGAGCCTCATCTGCCAGAATTAAATGATGAATTCTTTGCTTCATTTGGCACGGTTGAAGGTGGCTTAGAAGCGTTTAAAGGAGAAGTCAAAAAGAATATGGATAGTGAATTAGAAAAAGCTATTCAAAGACGTGTTAAATCCGATGTAATGAAAAAGCTCATTAGTATTAATACACTAGAGCTACCAAAATCATTGATAGCATATGAAGCTAGAAATATTGCCGATGAGATGAAAAAGAAATATGATATTCAAGGTGATAATTTAGAACAAAATTTAAGCTTGTTCAATGAAGAAGCATCTAAACGGGTTAGTTTGAGTTTATTAATGTCTGAAATTGTAAAAATTAACGGGTTAAAAGTTGCTGCTGGAGATATCACTAAGAAAATTATTGAAATTTCTCAAAGTTATGAAAACCCACAAGAAGTGGTCAGCTATTATAATAGCAATCAACAACGTCGCTCAGAAATCGAAGCCTTACTATTAGAAGAAAGTGTGGTCGATTTTGTCTGTAATCAAGCAAAGGTGAGTTCAAAAGATTATAGTTTTGCTGACTTTATGGATCCTAAAACATCATAAATCTACCTTGCCATTAACACAGGATTAAATGAACAAATGAAAAATATGCAACTCAATAGCCTAGGGCTTGTTCCTATGGTGGTTGAACAATCCGCTCGCGGAGAACGTTCTTATGATATCTATTCTCGATTATTAAAAGAAAGAGTTATTTTTTTAGTTGGTCAAGTTGAAGATCATATGGCCAATTTAATCGTTGCTCAATTGTTATTTTTAGAGTCTGAAAACCCAGATAAAGATATTCACTTATATATCAACTCTCCCGGTGGCTCGGTTACTGCTGGAATGGCAATTTATGATACCATGCAATTTATTAAGTGTGATGTTAGCACCATGTGTATTGGTCAAGCTGCTAGTATGGGAGCCTTGCTATTAACAGCAGGTGCTAAGAACAAGCGTTTTTGTTTGCCCAACTCGCGGATGATGATCCATCAACCACTAGGAGGATTTCAAGGGCAAGCATCCGATATCGCTATTCATGCCAAAGAAATTTTAACCTTAAAAGATAAGTTAAATCAGATTATGGCTGACCATACCGGTCAAAATATTGATGTAATTGCCAAAGATACTGATAGGGATAACTTTTTAAATGCAGAAGAATCTGTAAAATATGGTTTGATTGATGAAGTTATTGCCACTCGAAAAAGTAAAACTAATGATGAAAGTGAAAAGTAAACATCTTTAATAAAGTATAGCGATCTAGGTGAAATAATGAGCAAAAAATCTAACAACAATGATGATAATGAATTACTTTATTGTTCTTTTTGTGGCAAAAGCCAACAAGAAGTTCGTAAGTTAATTGCTGGTCCTTCAGTTTTTGTTTGTGATGAATGCGTTGAATTATGTAACGATATTATTCGCGAAGAAATTCAAGAACAAACAGATGAGACAGTGATTAAAGAGCTGCCTACGCCTAAAGAAGTCAATACTCATCTTGATGAGTACATCATTGGACAAAAAAAGGCGAAACGAACGCTTTCTGTTGCTGTTTATAATCACTATAAACGTTTACAAGCTGGATATAAAAAAGATGATGTAGAGCTTTCTAAAAGCAATATCTTATTTATTGGTCCTACCGGTTGTGGTAAAACGTTGCTAGCTGAAACCATGGCGAGAATTTTAGATGTGCCATTTACGATTGCTGATGCAACCACACTAACAGAAGCGGGTTATGTGGGTGAAGATGTTGAAAACATCATTCAAAAATTATTACAAAAATGTGATTATGATGTTGAAAAAGCTCAAACCGGTATCGTTTACATTGATGAAATAGATAAAATTTCTCGTAAAGCAGATAATCCATCCATCACTCGAGATGTTTCTGGCGAAGGTGTCCAACAAGCCTTATTAAAACTGATTGAAGGGACGATTGCTTCTATTCCACCTCAAGGTGGCAGAAAGCATCCTCAGCAAGAGTTTTTGCAAGTTGATACTAAAAATATTTTGTTTATTTGTGGTGGTGCATTTTCTGGTTTAGATAAAATCATTCAGCAACGATCTGAAAAAGGTGGTATAGGTTTTTCAGCAGAGGTTAAATCAACCCAGAGCGACAAAGAATTTGGTGAAACGATTCAAGATGTTGAAGCTGAAGATTTAACAAAATATGGCTTAATTCCAGAATTTGTTGGACGTTTACCTGTTTTGGCTACCCTTGAAGAGCTCGATCAAGACGCCTTAGTTCGAATTTTAACAGAACCTAAAAACTCGCTAACCAAACAGTATAGTAAACTTATCGAAATGGAAGGTGCTGAACTTGAAATTCGGGATGATGCCCTGCAAGCCATTGCATTAAAAGCAATGGAAAGAAAAACAGGAGCTCGAGGGCTACGTACCATAATGGAAAATATTTTACTCGATACAATGTACGAATTGCCATCGATGAAAGATGTTAAAAAAGTGGTGCTTGATGCTAATGTGGTGAATGGAGAAACTGATCCTATCCTCATTTACGAAACCATAGAAAAACAAGCTATGTAGCTTTTTTATCTGTTTCTTGATACTTAAGGAAACTGATGAGTTTAGGCTTCCCCCTCGCCTAAAAGCGCCTACTCTTGGTAGAAAAAGGGGGATTGAGGGGGATTTTATTTTGTTGTTAAATATTTGATCTGGTAACATTTTATTTAAAAGAACAAATCTCCCCTAACCCCTCTTTGCTAAAGAGGGGAAC